>DATBLK010000335.1:0-7415 GCA_036555405.1 Anaeromyxobacteraceae bacterium | reverse complement strand
TTCATGGCCGCCTACGACCTCGACACCTTCCGCGAGTTCATCTTCTCCACCTCGTTCGTGAGGCGCTTCGACCTCGACGGCGCCCTCGTCGAGGAGCTGCGCGCCGACGACCGCGCGCTGCTCCGCTTCGCCTTCCGCTGGCTGCGCTTCGCACTCTTCGGCGAGCCGACGGTGCCGCGCCGGGCGTCGGCCGCGGAGGAAGCGCGACCGTGAGCGCCGCGGGCCCGAGACCGCTGCTCGTCGTCGGCGCGGGGATCGCCGGCGTCACCGCCGCCCTCGAGGCCGCCGAGGCCGGGCAGGAGGTGGTGCTGGTGGAGCGCGAGCCCAGCGTCGGCGGCCGCGTCCTGCGAAACCACCAGTACTTCCCCAAGCTCTGCCCCCCGGCCTGCGGCATGGAGATCAACACCCGCCGGCTCTCGAGGAGCCCCCGGGTGCGGGTGCTGACGCGGTCCCGGGTGACCGCGGCGGAGCGCAGCGGCGCCGGCTGGCGGGTGACCGTGCGCCGGGACGCCGAGCACGTGACCGGCGCCTGCACCGCCTGCGGCGACTGCGGCAAGGTGTGCCCGGCGAAGGTGGACGACCCCTTCGACCTGGGCCTGGCCAAGGTCGCGGCCATCCGCATCCCCCACCTCGACGCCTGGCCGCGGCGCTACGTCATGGACCGCCGGGCCTGCCCGGCGGGGTGCCGGGCCTGCGCCGACGCCTGCAAGGTGTGGGGCGCCATCGACCTCGACGCCCGCGACCGCGACGAGCAGCTCGAGGTCAGCGCGGTGGTGCTCGCCACCGGGTGGACGCCCTACCCCGTCGAGAAGCTCCCCGAGCTCGGCGGCGGCGTCCTTCCCGACGTCGTGGCCAACGTCGTGATGGAGCGGCTGGCGGCGCCGGCCGGCCCCACCGGCGGCCGGATCCTGCGCCCCTCCGACGGCGCGCCGCCGAGGCGCGTGGCCTTCGTGCAGTGCGCCGGCTCGCGCGACGTGAAGCACCTGCCCTACTGCTCGGCGGTCTGCTGCCTGGCCTCGGTCAAGCAGGCGCTCTACGTGAAGGAGCAGATCCCGGACGCGGAGGTCACCGTCTACTACATCGACCGGCGAACGCCGGGGCGCAACGAGGCGATGCTGCCCCGGGCCGAGGCCGCCGGCGTGAGGTTCGTGAAGGGCAAGGTCGGCAAGGTGAGCCCCGGCACGGGGGGCGCCCTCACCCTCCGCCTCGAGGACGTCGACGCGGGCCGGATCGTCGAGGCCGAGGCGGACCTCGTGGTCCTGGCCACCGGCATGGTGCCCCGCGGGAACGGCGAGATCCCCCTGCCGGTGGTGCGCGACGCCGACGGGTTCGCGCTCGACGATCGGGCGTCGAGGGTGTTCGCCGCCGGCGTGGCGCGGCGCCCGGAGGACGTCGCGGCGTCGGTGCGCGACGCCACCGGGGCCGCGGCCAAGGCCCTGGGCGCGGCGAGGAGCGTCTGATGGAACGCGTCGGCGTGTTCGTTTGCACCGGCTGTGACATCGGCGCCAGCCTGGAGACCGATGGGCTCGAGGGGCTCTCGAAGAGCAGCGGCGCGGTCCACTTCGCGACCCACCCCTGCCTCTGCGACGCCGGGGGCGTGGCCTCGATCCGCGCCGCGGTGGACGCCGGGACGGTCGACGGGGTGGTGCTCGCGGCCTGCTCGCAGCGCCACAAGCAGGAGGAGTTCCGGTTCGACGCCGCCAGGGTCCAGGTCGAGCGGGTGGCGCTCCGGGAGCAGGTCGCCTGGCCCCAGCCCGCCGGCCACGAGGACACGCAGGCGCTGGCGGAGGACCTGCTGCGGATGGGCGTGGTCCGCGCCTCCAAGATGGCGCCGGCGACGCGCCTGGGCGAGTCCGTGGAGCAGACGGTGCTGGTCGTCGGCGGCGGGCTGGCGGGGCTGCAGGCGGCCCAGGCCGCGGCCGGCATGGGCCACCCGGTCGTGCTGGTCGAGAAGTCGGCCGACCTGGGCGGCTACCTGGCCGGGGTGCGCGAGGTCGTTCCCGAGGTCCCGCCCTACGACCGGCTCCACCCGAACCTGATCCTGGAGCTGGCCCGCGCCGTCCGCGAGGACCGGCGCATCCGGGTGATGGTGGGCACCCGGATCCTGCGCATCGCCGGCCAGCCCGGCCAGTTCGCGGTCCAGGTCGAGGGGCCGGGCGGGGTGGAGGAGCTCGGGGCGGGCGCCGTCGTCCAGGCGACGGGCGCGCGGCCCTACGACGCCAGCCGCCTCGGCCACCTCGGCTTCGGGTCCTCGCCCGACGTCGTCACCGCCGCGGACCTCGAGCCCATGCTGACCGGCCGCCGGCTCCTGCGGCCGAGCGACGGCAAGCCGCCGAAGCGCATCGTCTTCGTGCAGTGCGCCGGTTCCCGCGACGAGGCGCACCTCCGGTACTGCTCGAGCGAGTGCTGCGCCACCTCCCTGCGCCAGGTGATGGCCATCCAGCAGCAGTGGCCCGAGGTCGAGTGCGCCGTCATCTACCGCGACCTTCGCGCCCCCGGGCAGGTCGAGCACTTCTACCGGGCGGTGCAGGAGCGGAGCCGGGTCATGCTGGCCCGCGGCACCGTCGAGGGCGTCGCCGCCGGCGGCGGCGGGCTCCGGGTCTCGGTGAAGGACAGCCTGCTCGGCGAGCGCGTCGAGATCGACGCCGACCTGGTGGTGCTCGCCACCGGCATGGTGCCGAACGCGGCCGACGGCGAGGCCATCCGCCAGCTCCGCGACGCCAAGAGCCGCATCGCCCGCAGCGAGTCGGAGACGCAGCGGAAGGCGGCCGAGGAGCTGGCCGCCGCCCTCGCCCCGCACGAGGGCACCGAGATCCTGAACCTCACCTACCGCCAGGGCCCGGACCTGCCGGCCCTGGCGTACGGCTTCCCCGACTCCCACTACATCTGCTTCCCGTACGAGACGCGGCGGACCGGCATCTACGCCGCGGGCGCGGTGCGCGCCCCCATGGACCCGGCGCAGGCGGCCGAGGACGGGTGGGGCGCGGCCATGAAGGCGACGCAGCTCATCGCCGCCCTGGGCCGGGGCGAGACCGTGCACCCGCGATCCGGCGACTTCGCCTGCGCCGATTTCTTCCTCCAGCGCTGCACCCAGTGCAAGCGCTGCACCGAGGAGTGCCCCTTCGGCTCCCTCGACGAGGACGCCAAGGGGACGCCCCAGTACAACGCCTTCCGCTGCCGGCGCTGCGGCATCTGCATGGGCGCATGCCCGGAGCGGATCATCTCCTACCCCGACTACTCGGTCGACGCGGTCGCCGGCATGATCAAGGCGATCGAGGTCCCCGACGAGGTCGAGGAGAAGCCGCGCATCCTGGCGCTGCTCTGCGAGAACGACGCCTACCCCGCCCTCGACGACGCGGCGATGAGGCGCGCCTCCTGGAACCCGTGGATCCGCGTCATCCCGGTGCGCTGCCTGGGCGCGGTGAACGTCGTCTGGATCGCGGACTCGCTGTCGCGCGGCATCGACGGCGTGATCCTCATCGGCTGCAAGCGCGGCGACGACTACCAGTGCCACTACATCAAGGGCTCCGAGCTGGCCCACAAGCGGCTGGAGAACGTGCAGGAGACGCTGACGCGGCTGGCGCTCGAGCCCGAGCGGGTGCGGGTCGTCGAGCTGGCCCGCAACGAGATGGCCCGGATCCCCGCCCTTTTCGACGAGTTCGCCGGGAAGCTCGCCGAGCTCGGCCCCAACCCCCTGAAGGGCTTCTAGGAGAAGGCGGATGGCCTCGGCGGTCACGGTTTCCCCGGGCCCGGCGTTCCGCGAGGAGCTCTTCCGGCGCGGCGCCGGGGCCGCGGCGCGCTGCTTCCAGTGCGCCACCTGCTCGAGCGTGTGCGATCTGGCCACCTCGGAGGCGGCGTTCCCGCGGCGCCAGATGCTCTGGGCCCAGTGGGGCCTCGCCGATCGGTTCGTCGCCGACCCGTCCATCTGGCTCTGCCACGACTGCAGCGACTGCACGGCCCGCTGCCCCCGCGACGCCCGGCCGAGCGACGCCCTCCAGGTCATCCGCTCGATGCTGATCGAGCAGGTCGGCGCCCCCCGGCTCATGGCCCGGCTCGTGGGTCGACCCGGCGCCACCTGGCCCGTCCTCCTGGGCCTCCCGGTCCTGTTCTGGGCGCTCTTCGTCCAGGCGGTGAACGGGTTCGCGGTTCCGCGGACGCCCCTGGCCTTCGGCGACGTGGTGCCGGTGTGGATGATCTACTCCGTCTTCCTTCCCGCCGGGGTCTTCGCGGTCGCGGCCGCCGCGGTGGGGGCGCGCCGCTGCTGGGCGGCGTGGGGCGAGGGGTCGGCCAGGAGCGGCGGCCTGCTCCGGGGGCTGGGCGCCGTCTCCCTCGACATCCTCCTGCATCGCCGCTTCCGGACGTGCGGCGCCGCCCGGCCGCGCCGGATGGGGCACCTCCTGCTGGTGTGGGGATTCCTGGGGGCGCTCCTGACGACGACCCTGCTCGGCGTCGCCATGGACGTCTTCGGCGTGAAGACGCCGCTGCCCCAGAGCCACCCCATCAAGATCCTGGGCAACGTCTCCGCGGCCCTGCTGGTCGCGGGCCTGGTCTGGCTGGTCGCCAACCGCCTCGCCAACCGGGAGTCCACCGCCGCGGCGCGGCCCTTCGACACCTTCTTCGTGGCCCTCGTCGCCCTGGTCGTCCTCTCCGGCATCGGCGCCGAGCTCGGCCGCCAGCTGCTCCCGGCTGCCCCGGCGCTGGCGCTCTACGTCCTGCACCTCGGCGCGGTGCTGTCGCTGTTCCTCACCTTTCCCTTCTCGAAGTTCGCGCACGCGCTCTACCGGACCCTCGCCATGGCGCACCAGCGCCTGACCACACCAAGGAGGCCGTCGTGATCAAGCCGCACGGGTCGGACCAGCTGAACCCGCTGTACGTGATGGACGCGGCCGAGCGCGCGGGGCTGGCGGCCGAGGCCGAGAGGCTTCCCTCGCTGGTGGTCTCCTCGGCGGCCGCCGCCAACGCCGTGATGATGGGCGCCGGCTACTTCAACCCGCTCACCGGCTACATGGGTCTCGCCGACGCGCTCCAGGTCGCGGAGCGGATGCACACCACCTCGGGCCTGTTCTGGCCGGTCCCCATCGTCAACGCGGCGCAGGACGCCGGGGCCGTCAAGGGCGCGAAGCGCGTCGCCCTGCGCGATCCGAACGTCGAGGGCAACCCGCCCATCGCCATCCAGGAGGTCGCAGCGGTCGAGCAGGCCACCCCCGAGCAGATGCAGCACATGGCCCACCGGACCTTCCGCACCACCGACCCCAAGCACCCCGGCGTGGCCGCGTTTCTGGGCGCCGGGAGCACCTTCCTCTCCGGCGCCATCAAGGTCCTGAGCTTCTCGTACTTCGAGAAGGACTTTCCCGACACCTTCCGGACCGCGTACCAGCTGCGGGAGCAGATGCGGAAGCTCGGCTGGAACAAGGTGGTCGGCTTCCAGACGCGCAACCCCATGCACCGGGCCCACGAGGAGCTCTGCCGCATGGCCTACCGCGACCTGAAGGCCGACGGCGTCCTCATCCACATGCTGCTCGGCAGGCTGAAGCCGGGAGACATCCCCGCCGACGTGCGCGACGCCGCGATCCGCAAGATGGTGGAGCTCTACTTCCAGAAGGACACGGTGATCATCAGCGGCTACGGCTTCGACATGCTCTACGCCGGGCCGCGCGAGGCAGTGCTCCACGCCGTCTTCCGCCAGAACACCGGCTGCAGCCACCTCATCGTGGGCCGCGACCACGCCGGCGTGGGCAGCTACTACGGCCCCTTCGACGCGCAGGCCATCTTCGACGAGGACGTCCCGCGCGGCGCCCTCCAGATCCAGATCTACCGGGCCGACAACACCGCCTGGAGCAAGAAGCTCGGGCGCGTGGTGATGATGCGCGACGCCCCCGACCACAAGCCCGAGGACTTCGTGAGCCTCTCCGGCACCAAGGTCCGCGAGATGCTGTCGAAGGGGATGGAGCTCCCCGTCGAGTTCAGCCGTCCAGAGGTGGCGCACATCCTCATGAAGTACTACCAGTCGATGGAAGCCTCGAAGTAGGGCGGGGGACCCGGATCCAGGCCCGCGGTTGCCCGGCGGATCCCGCCGGCGCCGGGGCGCGCCCGCAGGCCCTCTCCCCGGTCCCAGCCGGGGAGAGGGCAACTCGTCTCCCCCGCAGAGCGCTCGGGGGTGAGGGGCGGATTCTGGAGGGTCCCGGTGCCGGGCCGCCCCTAATCCCTCGTCGCCCGCTTCCACGCCGGCCTCTGCTTGAGGCCGGCGACGTACGCCTCCACCGCCGGGAGCCCGTCGATGCCCGCCGCGGACTTGCCCCAGGAGAGGCACGCGCCGACGAAGACGTCGGCGATGGTGAAGGCGTCGCCGAGGAGGTAGGGGCGCCGGGCCAGGATGGGCTCCAGCGCCGCGGCGGCGGCCCGGAACTTCCCCTTGGCGTCGTCGACCCGGGCCGCGTCGCGCTGGCCCTCGGGGCGCCGGTTCTCGGCGGAGATGGCGGCGAGCGGCGGCTCGAGCTCGGTCGCCGCGAAGAAGAGCCACTGGTAGGTCTCGGCGCGCCCCGGGCTGCCCGCCGGCGGGATGAGCCCCTTCTCCGGGAAGCGCTCCGCGAGCCAGAGGCACATCGCCGCGGACTCGAACATCCCCACCTCGCCGTCCTCGAGGTAGGGCACGTGGCCCAGCGGGTGGCGAGCCAGGTGCTCGGACGTGCGCGTCTCCTTCTTTGCGGCGTCGAGCCGCACCAGCTCGTAGGGCACGCCCAGCTCCTCGAGCGCCCACCGCGGCCGCGAGGCCCGCGTCCTCGGAACGTAGTAGAGCCTCATCGATCCTCCCGGTGCCCCGTTCTACCGCGTTTGCCGCGTCCCCACGGCCTGGCGCGATGCCGCGCCTCCCTCCCGCGGGGGCCTCCTTGATTCCGCCCCGGGAACGGTTAGGTTCTACGTCGGTTCGACCATGGGGGCGAACTGGTCTCGACGGAGGATGGACAGCGCAGGGTGCGCGCCGTGGTTGGTCACCAGGCCACGTAAAAAGGCGACCACGCTGAAACGCGAACGAGCCGATGGCTCTCGCGGCCTAAAGTGCCGCGCGTCCCCCCGCGAGCGCCGGGTAGCGGGATCGGACGTCAGCTCCGGCTGGATCCGGGCGGGAGCCGAGCCGCCTAGACCGGATCGAGACGTAAGGGCGAGGACGTGAGCGCTTGCAGGCCCGGAGGTTGGCGCTCGCGGATCCACTCCGGGATACGCGCGTAGGACCCATCGCTGGAATTTCTTCGGACCCGGGTTCGATTCCCGGCGCCTCCATCATTTTATTTTGTAATTACAAATAGCTATCGGACACAAGAGGGACCAAGGGACCACATTTTGGACCCGGGGGCTTGCTCATCGGCCGAGTTCGGATCGCGCCGTGGTTGCGTGCTTTTCTCCTGTCCTCCCGAGGG
>DATBLK010000212.1:0-8636 GCA_036555405.1 Anaeromyxobacteraceae bacterium | reverse complement strand
GCTCGAGATGGCGGCCTCGGGGGCAAAGGTGCTTGCGTTACGCTCGGTCGAGTTCGCCATGAAGTACGCCGTACCACTTTGGGTGAAATCGTCCTTCACCCGAGACCCCGGCACGCTGTGCTGCCCGGAGGACCCGAGCATGGAGCACGTCGTCGTCAGCGGCATCGCCTGCGACAAGAACGAGGCCAAGGTGGCCCTCCGCGGCGTCACCGACAAGCCGGGCGTGGCGGCCCGCATCTTCAAGCCGCTCTCCGACGCGAACATCGTCGTCGACCTCATCGTCCAGAACGTATCCCAGAGCGGCAAGACCGACGTCACCTTCACGGTGGGGAAGACCGACCTCCCCAAGGCGCTGGACGCGATGAAGAAGGTCGCGGCCGAGATCGGGGCCGACAAGATCGAGACCGACGACCGGATCGCCAAGGTGTCCATCGTCGGCGTGGGGATGCGGAACCACGCCGGCGTCGCCTCCAGGGCCTTCGAGGTCATGGCCGGCGCCGGCATCAACATCGAGATGATCTCCACCTCCGAGATCAAGGTCTCGATGGTCATCCAGGAGAAGTTCATGGAGCTGGCGGTCCGGGAGCTCCACACGGCCTTCGGCCTCGACGGGCCCGCCCGCCCCTGACGCCGCCGGCACGCGCCTTGCTCTCCCGGCGGGCGTGGACCCGCGGCGCCTGGCCATCGTCCTCCTCCTCGCCGCGGCGCTGGCGCCGGCGGGGCTCGCCGGGCCGGCGCGGCCGCGTCCGGAGCGGCCCTGCACCCCGGAGGGCAGGGGAGAGCCGCCGCGCCACTGGCTGGGCTGCGCCGGAGACCGCGGTGCGCCCCGGAGCCTCGCCGGCGGCGAGCGGCTCCTGCTGGGGCTCCCCCTCGACCCCAACCGCGCGACGGCGGAGGAGCTGGCGCTCGTTCCGGGGCTCTCCCGGCGGCTCGGCGAGGCGGTGGTGGCCGACCGCCGCGCCCGGGGACCGTTCGCCAGCCCCGCCGAGGTCCTCCGGGTTCGCGGTATCGGGCCGGCGCGGCTCGCGGCGGCGCGGCCCCACCTGGCCGTGGAGCCTGACAGGTGACGGCGCGGCGCCGTCGCGCTAGGAGGAAGCGGTGCGCCGAGCCGTCCTCCTCGCAGCGCTCGCGGCCTGCGCCCGGCCGCCCTCGGCGGGCCGACCCATGGATCCCGACCTCCTCGTCGTCGGCACCATCCACACGCTCGACCCGGCGCTCCCCCGCGCCGGGGCGGTCCTGGTGCGGGGCGGCCGCATCGCCTGCGTGGGCCCCGCCGGATACTGCGCGGCGCGCGCCGAGACGGGCGTCCGGCGCATCGACCTCGGCCGCGGGAGCGCGGTCCCCGGGCTCGCCGACGCCCACGGCCACGTGCTCGGCTACGCCCGCTCCCTCGAGGAGGTGAGCTGCGCGGGCCTCCGGAGCGCGGCCGAGTGCGTGAGCCGGGCGGCCCTCCGGGCGCGCTCGGTGCCGCCCGGCGCCTGGGTGCGGGGGCGAGGCTGGGACCAGAACCTCTGGGAGGGGGGGGCCTTCCCCACCGAGGAGGCCCTCAGCGCGGCCCTCCCGGACCACCCGGTCTTCCTGGTCCGCGTCGACGGCCACGCCGCCTGGGTGAACGCGTGGGCCCTGGCGCTCGCCGGCGTCGGGCCGGGGACGCCCGACCCGCCCGGAGGGCGAATCCTGCGCCACCCCGACGGCAGGCCCACCGGCGTGCTCGTCGACGCGGCCATGGACCGGGCGCTGGTCCGGATCCCCCAGCCCTCCCCGGACGAGCGGGAGCGGCTCCTCTCCGCCGGCCTCGCCGCGCTGGCGCGCTTCGGCCTCACCGCCGTCCACGACGCCGGCGTCGACCCGGCCACCCTGGAGGCCTACGCGCGCCTGGCTCGCGCCGACCGCCTGCCGCTGCGCGTGTACGCGATGATCGACGGGATGCAGCCGGAGCACGTCCTCCGGGCGCAGCTCGCCCGCTGGGGCGCCGAGCCTGAGGTCGGCCGGCTCACGGTTCGCGCCGTGAAGCTCTACGCGGACGGCGCCCTGGGGAGCCGGGGCGCGGCCCTGCTCCAGCCCTACGCCGACGAGCCGGAGACGACCGGCCTCCTGCTCCTCGAGCCGGCGGCGCTTCGGGCCCGCATCGACCTCGCGGCCCGGGCCGGCTTCCAGCCCGCCGTCCACGCCATCGGCGACCGGGCCTGCCGCGTGGCGCTCGACGCGTTCCTGGCCGTCGACAAGGCGGGGAGCCTGCGGCGCCTGCGGCCTCGCATCGAGCACCTTCAGATCTTGCGGGCCGAGGACGCGGCGCGCCTGGGGCGGGCCGGGGCGGTGGCCTCGATGCAGCCGGTGCACGCCGTGAGCGACGGCCCCTGGGCGGAGCGGCGGCTGGGCCACGACACGCCGGCGCAGCGAGGCGCCTACGCCTGGCGCCAGGCGCTCGACGGCGGCGGCGTCCTCGCCTTCGGTTCGGACTTCCCGGTGGAGAGCCCCGATCCCCGGCTCGGCCTCGCCGCCGCCGAGGGGCGGGTCCCCGGCGGCGCGGAGGAGGCCTGGATGCCGGAGGAGCGGCTCGGGCGGCAGGCGGCGCTGCTGGCCTTCACGGCCGGCGCCGCCTTCGCCTCCTTCGCCGAGGGGCGGCGGGGACGCATCCGCGAAGGGCTGGACGGGGACCTCACCCTCTTCGGCGCCGATCTCCTGGCGGTGCCGCTCGAGGAGCTGGCCGGGGTGCCGGTGCGCGGGACGGTGGTGGCGGGGCGCGTCGAGTACGAGCGCTGAAGCGAGGCTACCGCAGCAGGTCCGCCACGCCGACGACCAGGCTCCCGGCCGGCAGCGACTCCCGCCCGACGTGGAGCGTGTCGTTCACCAGGCGGCCGGTGGAGGGGTCGTTGGTGCGCTGCGGCCAGGCGAGGTTCAGGCGCAGGCGCACGACGCCGCGGGCCACGCGGTGCAGGACCACCGCCGTCCCGTCCGGCTCGGCGCGGGCCACCAGGCCGGCGTGGGCGGCCCGGCCGCCGGGCCGATCGGCGAGGAAGACGACGTCGCCGGCCTGCATCCTGCGGCCGTTGCGCAGCAGGCCGCGGCGCTCGGCCAGGGCGTGGAGCTGCGCCGCGTCGCGGACCTCCGGCGGCACCGGGCGGCCGGCGCGGTCCAGCGAGGCGCGGACCAGGGCGGCGCAGCCGGGACCCCAGTCCGTGCCGCCGACGACCACCGAGCGGCGGCCCACGAGGGCCGAGGCGGCCTCGACGGCGCGGCGCGCCTCGGGGCGGGGCGCCTCGGCGGGCGCGGCATCCCGCCGCGCCTGGTCGGCGTCGCGCGCCTGGGGGGGCCGGGCCTCGCGCGGCGCGGGGCGGACGGCGCTGCGGCCCGACGAGCAGGCGGCCGCGAGGGCGACGAGGGCGGCGAGGGGGCGGGCCGTCATGGCGCGATGGTATGCGGGGCTGGCGGCTCGTCCAGAATCGTGCAACCGTCACCGGAACGGATGTCCAGGCACTACCAGCTCCGCCCCGCCGGTCCCGCCCGGCCCGCCCTGAACGTCGAAGGGCTCCTCAACGACGAGCAGCGCGCGGTGGTGGAGGCGGGCGACGGGCCCATCCTCGTCGTCGCCGGGGCAGGCTCCGGGAAGACCCGCACGCTCACCTTCCGCGTGGCGCGCCTGCTCCACGAGGGGGTCGAGCCCGAGGCGCTCCTCCTGCTCACCTTCACGAACAAGGCGGCCCGGGAGATGCTGCGCCGGGTCGAGGAGGTGGCCCGGGTCGACACCCGGCGCATCTGGGGCGGCACCTTCCACCACGTGGCCCACCGCGTGCTCCGCGATCACGCCGCCGAGGTGGGCTTTCGCCCCGGCTACTCCATCCTCGACCGCGAGGACTCCCGCGACGTGATGAGCGCCGCGGTCGCCGACTGCGGGCTGGCGGTGGGCGCGCGGCGCTTCCCCAAGGCCGACGTGCTCCTCGACCTCGTCTCCACCGCGGTGAACGGGCAGACGCCGCTCGCCGACGTCCTCGCCGACCGCCGGCCGCAGTTCCTGCCGCTCGCCGAGGAGATCCTGCGCGCCGCCCGGCGCTACGCCGAGCGCAAGCAGGAGCTGAACGCGATGGACTTCGACGACCTCCTGCTGCACTGGAAAGTGCTGCTGGCGGAGCGGCCCGAGGTGCGGCGGCGGCTCGGCGAGCGGTTCCGCCACGTCCTCGTCGACGAGTACCAGGACACGAACCG
This sequence comes from Anaeromyxobacteraceae bacterium, assembly GCA_036555405.1. GTDB lineage: Bacteria > Myxococcota > Myxococcia > Myxococcales > Anaeromyxobacteraceae > DATBLK01. The sequence goes on along the minus strand of DATBLK010000212.1, from coordinate 4,433 downwards.
GCTCCAGGGCGACGTCGTCGACCTCGTGGCCGCGGTGCACCGGAACCTGTGCGTCGTCGGCGACGACGCCCAGTGCATCTACGGCTTTCGCGGCGCCCACTTCGCCAACATCCTCGAGTTCCCGGTCCGCTGGCCCGACGCCCGGCGCTTCGACCTCACCGTGAACTACCGGTCGACGCCGCAGATCCTCGACCTCGCCAACGCCTCCATCGCCCACAACCTGAAGCAGTTCGAGAAATCGCTCTCGGCGGTTCGGGCCGACGGCGCCCCGCCGGCGCTCGTCCCCTGCCGAGACGTCCACCAGCAGGCCGCCTTCGTGGCGCAGCGGGTGCTGGAGCTCCGCGACGAGGGGGTGCCGCTCCCGGAGATCGCGGTCCTCTACCGCGCCCACCACCACGCCATGGAGATCCAGTTCGAGCTGGCCCGGCGCGGCATCCCCTTCGTGGTCCGCAGCGGCGTGCGCTTCTTCGAGGCGGCGCACGTGAAGGACGTCCTGGCGCACCTCCGCTTCGCCCGCAACCCCGGCGACGAGCTGGCGCTGAAGCGCTGCCTGCGGCTGGCGGCCGGGGTGGGGAGCGCCACCGCCGACGCGGTGTGGGGCGCGCTCCAGGCGCGGCGGCGGAGCGGGGCCGGCGCGGCCGAGGAGCTCCTGGCGCCGGACGTCGCCGGCCAGGTCCCGCCGAAGGGGCGGCCCGCCTACCGGAGGCTCGCCGAGCTCCTGCGCGCGCTCTCGCGGCCGCCCACCGGGAGCCTGCCGGGCGAGGCGATCGAGAAGGTGCTGGAGGAGGGATACGAGGACTACCTCCGGGCCGAGTTCCTCAACGCCGACTCGCGGGTGGAGGACGTCCGGCAGCTCGCCGAGTACGCCCGCGGGTACGAGGACACCGAGGCCTTCCTGGCGGAGGTCTCGCTCCTCTCCGAGCTCACCGCCGAGACCGTCTCCGAGGGCGGCGAGGCCGACGAGAAGCTGGTCCTCTCCAGCGTCCACCAGGCGAAGGGGCTGGAGTGGCGGGCGGTGCTGCTCGTCTGGCTCGCCGACGGCCGCTTCCCCAGCGCCCAGGCGCTCCGCTTCCGCGACGGCGAGGAGGAGGAGCGGCGGCTGTTCTACGTGGCCTGCACCCGGGCCCGGGACGAGCTCTACCTCTGCTTCCCGCTGGTGGCCGCGCCGCGCGACCGGGAGCGGGTGGTTCTCAAGGCCTCGCGCTTCCTCGAGGAGCTCCCCGGCGACCCGGCGCCCTACGAGCGCTGGCAGCTCGACGAGGAGGGTCCCCCCCGCCTCGGCGCCGGCGACCCCCCGCCGGCGGGGACCGCGGCGGCGCGGATGGCCGCGCTCGAGGTGCCCCGGCTCTTCGGCGAGCCGGAAGAGCCTGGCCCGGAGGAGGGCGACCCGCCCTTCTGAGGGGATGGCGCGGACCGCGCGGGCGCATGTTACAAGCAGTGGCCATGGCCGATGCGGCGACGCGCGAGAAACCCCTCCTCGGAATCGACCTCGGCACCACCAACACCTGCGTGGCGCACGTCCGCAACCGCATTCCGCGGGTCGTGCCCACAGACCGGGGCAGCCTCATCCTCCCCTCGGTGGTGGCCCTCTCCGAGAAGGGGGAGTTCCTCGTCGGCGCCGTGGCCCGGGACCAGATGGTGGTGAACCCGAAGAACACCATCTACGGCGCCAAGCGGCTCATCGGACGGAAGTTCAACTCCAAGGTGGTCCAGGAGCTCCGCAGCTACTACGCCTACGAGATCGTCGAGGGGCCGCAGGGCGAGGCCGCGGTCCTGCTCGGCGACGAGGTGAAGTCGCTGCCGGAGATCAGCGGGATGGTCCTGGCCCACCTGAAGACGGTGGCCGAGACCTTCCTGCAGCGCCCCATCGCCGAGGCGGTGATCTCCGTCCCCGCCTACTACAACGACAACCAGCGGCAGGCGGTGAAGGAGGCCGGGCGGCTCGCCGGCTTCCAGGTGAAGCGCATCGTGAACGAGCCCACCGCCGCGGCGCTGGCCTACGGCTTCAACCGCGGGCTCGACCAGAAGATCCTGGTCTACGACCTCGGGGGCGGCACCTTCGACGTCTCGGTGCTGCAGCTCAGCGGCAACGTCTTCGAGGTGCTGGCCACCGGAGGCGACAACTTCCTCGGCGGCGTCGACTTCGACAACCGCATCATCGACTGGGTGCTCGACATCTTCTGGCGCGAGCACAAGGTGGACCTGGCGCAGTCGCCCATCGCCATGCAGCGCATCAAGAACGGCGCCGAGGCGGCCAAGATCGACCTCACCCTCGTCCCCAACGTCTCCGTCGACCTGCCCTTCATCGAGGCCAAGCGCGGCAAACCGCTCGACCTGCGGGTCCCCCTGTCGCGGAACCAGCTCAACGAGCTCACCCGCGACCTCGTCGACCGCAGCTTCGTCATCTGCGACCGGGTGCTGGAGGAGAAGGGCATCCGGGCCGACTCCATCGCCGAGGTGATCCTCGTCGGCGGCCAGAGCCGGATGCCGCTGGTGCAGGACAAGATCCGCGAGCACTTCGGCAAGGCGCCGCGCAAGGGCGTCCACCCCGACGAGTGCGTGGCCCTGGGGGCCGCGCTGCTCGCCGACTCGCTGGACCGGATCGACGCGGTGACGCTGGTCGACGTGCTCTCCATGCCCATCGGCATCGCCACGCCCCAGGCCCGCTTCCGCCGAGTCCTGGAGAAGAACACGCCCATCCCGGCGACCCGTTCCTTCCGCCTGCCGCCGCCGCGCGAGCCCGGCCAGCCCATCGAGCTCGACCTCTACCAGGGGGAGTCGGACGAGCTCGTCGACTGCGAGTTCCTGGGATCGCTGCGCCTCCCGGCCGCCGCCACCGGTCGCCGCATCGACTTCAAGCTCGACGAGGAGTGCCTGCTGAAGGTGAGCTTCGACGACCCGGAGAAGGGGATGCGCGAGGTGAGCTTCGCCACCCGCGACACGCCCGAGTCGCTGCGCCGCGCCCTGGCGGACGAGCTGGCGCACCGGCCGGAGCAGGGGACGGGGCGCGAGGCGCGGCGCGGCGGGCTCCTGGGGTGGCTGCGGCGGTGACGTTCCCCTCGGCGGAGTGGGCCGCGGCCCTGGTGGCGGCGCTCAACCGCCAGCCGGACCTCGGCCGGGCCCTGGCCGGCCTCCCCGCCGACCTCGCGGCCGTGGTCGAGGCCGACCCGCCGGCGCTTGCGGCCCCGGTGGCGGTCTGGGGGCGGCAGGATCGAGGGCGGATCGCCGAGTGGCGCGTGCTGGAGGACGAGGACGAGGTGCTGGAGATCGCGCCGGCCTACGTGCTCCGGGCCCCCTACCGCGTCTGGCGGGCGCTGATCGGGGGGGAGGACCCGGTCCGGGCAGCCCTCGCCGGGCGCGTGCGCGTGCAGGGGGACCTCGAGCCGCTCCTGCGGCGGGCCTCGTACCGGTACGTGGTCGACGCGGCGCTCGCCGAGGTGCCCACCACCTTCGCCGGCGGAGGCCGACCGTGAGGAAGGGGCTCCGCGGCTGGCTCCTCGACGAGGGGGCGCGGGCCGTGAGCCGTGCCGCCGGGGCGGTGCTGGCCGACCGGCGCGGGCAGGAGGCGCTGGCGCGCGCCGTGGGGCTGGCGCAGCGGGGCCTGCGGGTCCTGGGGGCGGCCCAGGAGCAGGCGCTCCACGCCGTGGGCCTCGCGGCGCGGCCCGACACCGACGAGCTGCGCAGGCGCCTGGCGCGCCTCAAGCGCAAGATGCGCGACCTCGACCGTCGGTCGAAGGGGCCGGGCGGCGACCCGGACCGCGCCGGCGACGGCGGTTGACGCGATCTGGGGGCGGCCGGCATACTCCCGGCCCCGCAGCACCGGGCGCTTAGCTCAGCGGTAGAGCACCGTCTTCACACGGCGGGGGTCGCTGGTTCGAGACCAGCAGCGCCCACAAGGGGTTGGCGGATCTCCGCTGACCCCGTTTTCTTGCCGGGGTGACAACCGGGGTGACAGCAGGGGCCCGCGGTCGCCCAACAGGGGGACGTCTACGGCCTCGCGCCGCCGTCAGACGGCTCCGGTAAGCGTCTTGCGTGGACAGGGTGGCGCTGGTTCGCAGCAAGTTCGACCGGGCCAAGCAGCACCTGCGCGACTTGGACGCTGCGGTGCGAGCGTTCCTCGACGCGAAGCCCTACGTGGTCAGCGCCAGACGCGACCCGTCAACGCGAGGCCCGACCTACTTCCTTGCCAGCGTTGCGGACCCTCCTATTCAGCTTTCGAGTATCGCAGGAGACGTGCTGCACAACCTTCGCAGCGCTCTCGATCACCTCGCCTACCAACTAGTCATGGTCGCCGGTCATGATCCTCCCTCGGATCACGTCTACTTCCCGATCTCTGGCAGCGCGAAGCAGTACAGGAACGACTCAAGGGGGAAGGTAAAGGGAATGCGCGACACCGCCATCAACGCGATCGACGCGTTGACGCCGTACAAGGG
>DATBLK010000201.1:0-2683 GCA_036555405.1 Anaeromyxobacteraceae bacterium | reverse complement strand
TCTCCTGCCCCAGCGCCTCGATGGCCGCCTTCTCCGAGCCGCGGGCGCCGTAGCTCACCACCTTGTGGCACAGGCCGGCGGCCACGTACTGGCGGTGCATGGTGATGTAGTCGGGCAGGTGGGCGTCGGCGAGGAAGAGGTCCACGCTGGCGGCCTTCACCTTGCCCAGCAGGGCGCTGAAGTCCTTGCCGTCGAGGGCGAAGGACTCGTCCACGGCGATGGTGTAGGCGCCGCCGCTCGCGGCCACGAAGTCGGAGACGCCGCGGCGGAAGTCCTTCCCGTGGGCGGTGTTCTCCCACAGGAGGGCGATCTTGGCCGGCCTGGGCAGCTTCCCCGCCTTCTGCTGCTCGTCGATCCAGGTCATGAGCGTGGTTCCCAGGAGCTCCACCGGCGCGATGAGGCCGAAGACCCAGCGGTAGCCGCGCTTGTAGATCTCGGTGGCGCCGCCGCCGCCGTTCACGTAGGGCACCTTGTACTGCTCGGCCACCGTGCTCTGGGCCTCGACGAGGTGGGAGGAGTAGGTGCCGAGGAGCAGGTCCACCTTGTCGACGTTCACGAGCCGCTCGGCGAGGCTCACCGCCGTCGCCTGGGTGCTGGTGTCGTCGAGGAGCGTGAGCTGCACCGGGAGCTTCTTGCCGCCGACCTCGACGCCGCCCCCCCGGTTCGCCTCCTCGACGGCGAGCTCGTAGCCCTCCTTGAAGAAGCCGCCGATGCGGGCCTCGGCGCCGGTGAGCGGCAGGGTGGCGCCGATGGCGATCCGCGCCGGCGCCGGGGGTTCCTTGCGGCATCCCGCGGCGGCGACCGCGGCGAGGGACAGGACCAGGGTCAGCAGCATCGAGGCGCGACGGTTCATCGGAGCCTCCGGGAAGTCGAGGAAGGGTGCGAGGGATCCGGCCCCCTGATACGAGGGCGCCGGCGGCCTGTCAAAGACCCGGGCGGGAGCGCGGCGGATCGGCGCGCCGGACCGTGAAGCGCTGCGTCATCCCCGGATGGCGCGGTCGTGGCAGCGGTCGCGGTCGCGGTAGACTCCGCCGGCCGATGCACCCCCTCCTCCCTCGCCTGGGCGCCGAGCCCTCGCGCCCGGCCCTGCGCACCGCCGGAGGCGTCGCCACCCGCGGCGAGCTGGAGCGCCTCGCTCGCGCCCACGCCGGCCGGCTGGCGGCACTGGGCGTGGGGAAGGGCGACCGGGTGGCGCTCTGGGCCACGCCCGACGTCGAGACCATCGCCGCGGTGGTCGGGGGCGCGCTCCTGGGCGCCGCCACCGTCCCGCTGAATCCGGCCCTGGGCCAGCGGGAGCTCGCCCACCTGCTCGGCGACGCGGCGCCGCGGCTCGTCCTGGCGGCGCGGCCCGAGGCCTTCCTGGCCCGGACGCCCGGCGCCCTGGCCCTGGACCTCGCCGGGCCGCCGGCCGACCCGCCGCCGCCGGCGCCCGACGACGCGCTCCTCGTCCTCTACACCTCGGGCACCACCGGCCCGCCCAAGGGCGTGGTGCTCACCCACCGGAACGCCGCCTTCGACCTCGACGGGCTCGCCCGGGCCTGGGGCTGGACGGGCGCCGACCGCCTCGTCCACGCGCTGCCGCTCTTCCACGCCCACGGGCTCGTCCTCGGCGCCCTCGGGAGCCTGCGGGTGGGCTCCGAGCTCCACCTCCTCCCGAAGTTCACGCCCGAGGCGGTCTGCGCGGCGATGGGGGAGGGCGGGACCATGCTCTTCGCGGTGCCGACGATGCTCCACCGCATCGCCGAGCACTGCGAGTCACATGCCGAGGACGCGCGGAAGCTGGCCCGGGCGCGGCTCCTCGTCTCCGGCTCGGCGGCGCTCCCGGTGCGCGAGAGCGACCGGCTGCTCCGGCTCCTGGGCCAGCGGCCGGTGGAGCGCTACGGGCTCACCGAGACGCTGATCCTCTGCGCGGCGCGGGCCGCCGGGCCGCGGACGCCCGGCGCGGTCGGGCCGCCGCTCCCGGGCGTCGAGCTCCGCCTGGTGGACGAGGAGCGCCGGCCGCTCCCGCCCGCGCCCGACGCCGTGGGCGAGGTCGCGGCGCGCGGCCCCTGCGTCTTCCGGGGCTACCTGAACCGGCCCGAGGCCACCGCCGAGGCCCTGGACGCCGCCGGCTGGTTCTACACCGGCGACATCGCGGCGCTGACCCCGGCCGGCGAGCTCCGCATCCTCGGCCGGCGCGCCACCGACCTCATCAAGACCGGGGGCTTCAAGGTGGGCGCCGGCGAGGTCGAGGCGGCGCTCCTCGAGCACCCCGCGGTGCGCGAGGTGGCGGTGGTCGGCCTCCCCGACGACGACCTCGGCGAGCGGATCGCCGCCTTCGTCGTCCCCGTCGAGGGGAGGGAACCGGCCGGCGCCGAGCTCGCCGACCACGTGGCCCGGCTCCTGGCGCCGCACAAGCGGCCCCGGCTGGTGCGCCTCGTCGGGAGCCTGCCGCGGAACGCCATGGGCAAGGTGCTGAAGCGCGAGCTGGCGAAGGGGGCGTGACCCTGGCCCACCTCCTCGACCTCGCCGTCGCCGCCGTGCTCCTCGCCGGCCTCTACGCCGCCATGGCCTACGGGCTCGGCCTCATCTACGGCGTGCTCCGCGTCGTGAACCTGGCGCACGGCGGCGTCATCATGGCGGGGGCCTACCTCGGCTGGATCCTCTTCGCCGAGCTGGGGATCGACCCCTACCTCGCCATCCC
>DATBLK010000182.1:0-1602 GCA_036555405.1 Anaeromyxobacteraceae bacterium | reverse complement strand
ATGGCCATCCTCAACGTGGCGCGCTCGGGGATCTTCAGCTCCGACCGGACCATCCGCCAGTACGCCGAGGAGATCTGGAACATCGGGCCCATGCCGGTGGGATGACGAGGGGCGCTGGAGGGCGCTCCTTCCCCTACCGGCGCCGCCCGGCGCGCGCGCCGGCCTTCCCCGGGGCGCCGCCGGCGGCCCGGCGCCGGCCCGGCCTCCAGCCGAACCGCTCCAGCGAGACGCGCTCGCGGTCGTCGAAGGCGACCCGCTCGCGCTCGAGCAGGTGGCGCTGCACCGCGGCTCCCATGGGGTCGAGGAGCGAGATGCCGGCGTGCTCGCCGGCCCGCTTCCCCAGGACCCGGTGCCAGGGCAGCCGGGTGGCGCTGCCGCGCAGCGCCGCCAGCGCGTACCCGACCTCGCGCGCGCCGCGCGGCCGTCCCGCGAGGGCCGCCACCTCGCCGTAGGTGGAGACCTTCCCGCGCGGGATGCGCGCGACGATCCGGTAGTAGCGGGTCCATCCCGGGGGCGGCTTCATCGGTTTCGCTTTACATGGGACTCCGGTGCATTACCCTGACCGCATGTCCAAGCCAAGCCGGTTGCTCGCCCTGGCTGCGGCGCTGTCGCTCTCCGCCTGCGGCTTCCAGGCCATCCCGCAGGCGGAGAACGCGGTCGCGGGCGCCTGGGGGGAGGTGCAGAACCAGTACCAGCGCCGCGCCGACCTCGTCCCCAACCTGGTCGAGACGGTGAAGGGGGCCGCGGCCCACGAGAAGGACACGCTGGAGGCGGTGGTGGCCGCCCGGGCCCGGGCCACGTCGATCCAGCTCACCGCCAACGACCTCACCCCGGAGAACCTGAAGCGGTTCGAGCAGGCGCAGGCGGACCTCAAGGGCGCCCTGGGCCGGCTCCTGGCGGTGGCCGAGGCCTATCCCCAGATCAAGGCCAACGAGAACTTCCGGGACCTCCAGGTGCAGCTCGAGGGCACCGAGAACCGCATCGCGGTGGCCCGGCGCCGCTACATCGACGAGGTCCGGAAGTACAACGACCTCGTCACCGTCCCGCCCACCAGCTGGACGAACTCGCTCCTGTACCACAAGCAGCCCAAGGCGCAGTTCGCGGCGACCGCTCCGGCTGCCGAGCAGGCGCCCAAGGTGAACTTCAAGTAGGAGGCCGGGCGGCCATGGGCGCGCGGCTCCTCTTCGCCGTCGCCGCGCTGGCGGCCGCCGCCCCGGCGGCGGCGCAGCGGGCGGTGCCCCGGCTCACCGGGCCGGTGGTGGACGAGGCCGGCCTGCTCGACGCCGGGGCGCGCCGCCGGCTCGAGGCCCTGTCCCGCGCCGCCTGGGCGCAGCCCGAGGGGCGGCGCGTCCAGCTCCAGGTCCTGATCGTCGGCTCCCTGGAAGGCGACTCGATCGAGGACCTCGCCAGCCGGGCGTTCGAGGCCTGGGGACTGGGCGAAAAGGGACGCGACAACGGGGTGCTGATCCTCGTCGCCCGCGACGACCGCCGGGTCCGGATCGAGACCGGCTACGGGACCGAGGGGGCTCTCACCGACGCGCAGGCCGGGCGCATCATCCGCAACGTCATCCAGCCCGCCTTCCGCGAGGGACGCTACGGCGA
>DATBLK010000178.1:0-4478 GCA_036555405.1 Anaeromyxobacteraceae bacterium | reverse complement strand
GAGGACGCCGTCAAGACCTATCGGATGGGCGACTTCGAGGTCCAGGCGCTGCGCGGGGTGACGCTGGCCGTCGAGCGCGGCGAGTTCACCGCGGTGATGGGCGCCTCGGGATCCGGGAAGTCGACGCTGATGAACATCCTCGGCTGCCTCGACCGGCCCACCAGCGGGCGCTACCTGCTCGAGGGGCAGGAGGTCTCGCGCCTCTCCGTCGAGCGCCTCGCCGAGATCAGGAACCGGACCATCGGCTTCGTCTTCCAGAGCTTCAACCTGCTGCCGCGGACGACCGCCCTGGAGAACGTCGAGCTGCCGCTGCTCTACTCCGGGATCGCCGCCCCGGAGCGGCGGGCGCGCGCCGAGCGGTCGCTGGCCCAGGTCGGGCTCGCCGCCCGGGCGGGGCACCTCCCGAGCCAGATGTCGGGCGGGCAGCAGCAGCGGGTGGCCATCGCCCGGGCCCTGGTCGCCGAGCCGCGCCTCATCCTCGCAGACGAGCCGACCGGGAACCTCGACTCCCGGACCGGCCTGGAGGTCATGGCGCTCCTCCAGGGCCTGGGCCGCGCCGGGATGACGGTGGTGCTCGTCACCCACGAGCCCGACATCGCCCAGTACGCGTCGCGGGTGGTGACGATGCGGGACGGCCGCATCCGCTCCGACGTCCGCCAGCCGCCGCGCCGGGCCGAGGCCCCGCTCCCGGAGGCGGAGGAGCGGCAGGAGGCGGGGGGATGAGCTGGCTCCAGACGCTGCGGGTGGCGCTCCGGGCGCTGCTGCGCAACAAGATGCGCTCCTTCCTCACCACCCTGGGGATCGTCATCGGCGTGTCCGCGGTCATCGCCATGGTGGCCATCGGCGACGGGGCCAAGGCGCGCGTCGAGGCGCAGTTCGCGGCCATGGGCTCGAACATGCTCATCGTCCTTCCGGGGACCAGCACCGCCGGCGGAGCGCACGGCGGGTTCGGGTCCATGCCCACGCTGACCTGGGAAGACCTCCGCGCCATCCAGACCGAGGTCTCCGCGGTGCGCCGCGCCTGCCCCTCGCTGCGCACCATCGCCCAGGTGCTCTCCGAGGATCAGAACTGGACGACGCAGGTCTTCGGGACCACGCCCGAGTACTTCGAGATCCGGAGCTGGCCGGTGGCCCGGGGCACCATCCTGACGCAGAGCGACGTCGACGGGGGGACGAAGTCGGCGGTCCTCGGCCAGACGGTGGCCGAGAAGCTCTTCGGCCCCGGCGCGAACCCGGTGGGTCAGGTCATCCGGGTGAAGAACGTGCCCTTCACGGTGGTGGGTGTGCTCTCGAAGAAGGGCCAGTCGCAGTGGGGCCAGGACCACGACGACGCCGTGGTCGTGCCGGTGAGCACCTTCCGGCAGAAGATCCAGGGAGGGCTCGGGAACTACGTCGGCGGCAGCATCATGGTGAGCGCCACCGGGCCCGGCGACACCGGACGCGCCGAGAGCCAGATCCGGGGGCTGCTGCGCGAGCGCCACCACCTCCAGCCGGGCGCCGACGACGACTTCTCCATCCGGAACCTCGCCGAGATCGCCAGCGCCTCGCAGGAAGGCACCCGCACCCTCACCACCCTCCTCGCCGCCATCGCGGCGGTGTCCCTGCTCGTCGGCGGCATCGGCATCATGAACATCATGCTGGTCTCGGTCACGGAGCGGACGCGCGAGATCGGCCTGCGGATGGCGGTGGGCGCCAAGCCCCGCGACATCCGCCTCCAGTTCCTGGTCGAGGCCCTGGCGCTGGCCGTCACCGGGGGCCTCATCGGCGTGGGGCTGGGCCTCGGGGCCGCCTGGCGACTCGCCGAGAGCTTCGGCTGGCAGGTGCTCTACCGGCCCGACGTCGTCCTCCTGGCGGTGGGCTTCAGCGGCCTGGTGGGGGTGGGCTTCGGCTTCTACCCGGCCCACCGCGCGGCCCGCCTCGACCCCATCGCCGCCCTGCGCTTCGAGTGACCGCCGGCGGACCGGCGGTTTTCTTGACGGGGGGCGCCCCGGTGGTACACGCGGGGTCGAGCCGATACCGGCGGATAGCGACCGGGAGCTGCCATGACCCCACCGCCCCCGCACGACGAACGGGCCGCCTGGCCCGAGTTCGAGGAGCTGGTTCGCGAGCTCGACGCGCTGCTCGAGGTGCCGACCCTCGACGAGCCCGCGGTCGAGGACCTCTTCCTGGCGCGGTTCGGCGCCGCCGAGGCGCCCTCAGCCTAGGCGGCGAAGCTCGGCCTCCTCCTCCTCGAGCTCCTCCTCGACCCGGGCCGGGGCCCGGAAGAGGTCCTGCAGGCGGATGTGGCTCGAGAAGAGGAAGGCGACGCCCAGGGCCGTCGTCTGCGCGAGCTGTGCGGCCCAGAGGACGTTGGCGAAGGCCTGCCCCCGGACGTCCACGACCGCGGCGGGCAGGAAGAGCGAGAGGCCGAGCACCACGCCCGCCTGGAAGGTCCCGACCATCCCCGGCCCCGCGGGGATCATCACGCCGACGACGAGCACGCCGAGGACGGCGAACGCCTGGGCGGCGCCCAGCCCGATGCCCAGGCCGCGCGCCAGGAGGAGCATGCCCATGCCGTTCGCCCCCCAGTAGAGCGCCGTCAGCGCCAGGAAGAGGGCCATCCGCCCCGCGCCCGGGAGGCGCCGGAGCCCGTGGAGGAATGCGTCGGCCACCCCAGCCGCGCGCTCCGCGAGGCGGGGGGAGAGCGGGTCGGCGACGCGGTGGACGAACCGCACCGCCGCGGCCCGGTTGCGGTGCGCCAGCAGGAGGAAGCCAAGGACGGCGGCGAAGACGCCCAGGACCACCCAGCCCGCGGTGCGAGCCAGGCGCAGGCCCGGGGTCCCTTCCGCCACCGCGAGGAGCGAGATCACGAGGAGGAGCGCGGTGAAGAGGCCGTCCACCACCCGCTCCACGACCACGGTGGAGAGCGCCGCCGAGACCCGGAGCCGGGGGCGGTCGGCGACCAGCCAGGGACGCGCGAACTCCCCGATCCGGAACGGCAGGACCATGAGCGCCATGAAGCCGACGGCGGACACGGCGTTGAGCCGGGCGAAGGGGACCGGGGCCACGGGCTGGAGGAGCAGACCCCAGCGGACCGTCCGCAGGAGGTGGATGAGGAGGAGGACGCCGAGGTAGGCGACGAGGTGGCGGGGGTCGGTCTCCAGGGCCGCCCGCCAGATCGCGGCCAGGTCCTTGCCCCGGAGCGTGAGCCAGAGCGCGGCCGCCGAGACGAGGATGCCCGAGAGAGCCTGGGCGACCCGCCCGCGGGTCACGCCAGGTCCTCGCCCTGCAGGACGCGGCGGGAGTTCTCCCGGCAGAGCCGGCGCAGCGCCTCGCGTCCCGAGCGCCTCTCCAGCGCCTGCATGGCCTCGCCGATCCACTCCACGGCCGCAGCCGGCGCGTGGAGGTCCGTGCCGGCGACGGCGTAGAGTCCGGCGTCGAGGAGGTGGTCCGCGACCGCGCGAGCTGCGGCGCCGTGCCGGCCGCTGAGCGAGCCGAGGTTGAGCTGCAGGACCGCTCCCAGCTCCACCGCCTCGCGGGCCCGGCCCGGCCGCCCGAGCTCGGCGCAGCGCTCGGGGTGCGCCAGGATGGGGCGCACGCCGCGCGCCGCCACGAATCGGAGGAAGTCCGGGAGGTCTGGCACCGGATCCAGGAAGGGCAGCTCGACGAGCGCGTAGCGCTGGCTCTCCCCGATGCCGCGCGGCTCGCCTGCCGCGAGGAGCGCGAGGTAGCGGGCGTCGAGCACGCTCTCCGCGCCGCGGTGGAGCCGCAGCGGAACGCCGAACCGGGCCAGCAGCTCCCGGGCCTCGTCGAGGCGGCGGGCGACGGCGGCGGCGTCGCCGCCGCGGTAGCAGTCCTGCGCGTGCGGGGAGGTCGCGACGTCGGTGAAGCCCAGGGCGGCCAGGGCGCGCGCCGCCTCCAGCGTCTCGGCGGGCGTCCTGCACCCGTCGTCGAGGTCCCAGAGCAGGTGGCTGTGCAGGTCGACGAAGCCCATCCGGGGGCGCGGTTATAGCACGCGGTCTCGCGCCCCCGGGCCCTTCGGCGTCAGGCGACGCGGTATCGCGGAGGCTGGCCGCGGGCCACGCGCTCGATCTCCTCGGTGACCAGGCGGGCCATCTCGGCCCGCGTCTCGCGGCTCCCGGAGCCGAGGTGGGGGGTGAGGACGACGTTCTCGAGCGCCAGGTAGGCGGCCGGCACCCGCGGCTCGTCGGGGAAGACGTCGAGGCCGGCGGCGGCGAGGTGGCCGTCGCGGAGCGCCTCGGCGAGGGCCGCGTCGTCGACGACCGGGCCGCGGGCGGTGTTCACGAGCACCGCGGTCGGCTTCATCAGCGCGAGCTCGCGGGCGCCGACGAGATGGCGCGTCGCCTCGGTGAGCGGGACGTGGAGGCTGACGATGTCGGCGGCGCGCAGCACGTCGTCGAGCCGCTCGATCCAGCCGGGCAGGCCGGTGTCGTGGCGCGTGTGGTGCAGGACGTTCATCCCGAAACCGGCCGCCCGCC
>DATBLK010000148.1:0-4048 GCA_036555405.1 Anaeromyxobacteraceae bacterium | reverse complement strand
CCGGCCTCGTGCTCCAGGAGCGTCCGCGCCAGCCTCTCCGCCAGGTCGGCCCGGCCGCGGCCCCGCAGCGCCTCCGCCAGGGCCGCGCGGTCGGGGAGCGGGCCGTCGCCCCAGAGCGACGAGGCCACGCGGTTGGCGACGACGCCGGCCACCGCCTTGCCCTCCTCGCGGAGCCGCCGGTGGAAGACCAGCGCCTCGTCGACGGCCGCAGGTGCCGCGCTGGAGACGAGCACGAACCCGACCCCCGGCGCCGAGAGCAGGGACCGCACCGCGGCGGCGCGCCGCTCGAACCCCTCGTACATCCCGTGGAAGGCGGCCAGGAAGTCGGCGAGGTCCCGGAGCGCCTCCGCGCCGGTGAAGCGCGCCAGCCCTCGCGCCACCCAGGAGCCGCCGACCTGGAAGAGGCGGAGCCCGAGGCGGCCGGCGTGGAGCGCCGGCGAGAGGATGGCGCGCGTGGTCTCGTTGCCGAGGAAGTCGAGGATGCGCTCCGGGGCGTCGAGGAATTCCATCGCGTGGGCGGTGGGCGGGGTGTCGAGGACCACGAGGTCGTAGTCGCGCTCGGTGGCGAGCTCGTAGAGCTTCTCCATCGCCATGAACTCCTGCGATCCGGCCAGGGCGCCGGAGAGCTGGCGGTAGAGGCGGTTCCCGTAGATGCGCTCGCGGCGCTCCTGGTCGGGGGCGTGGCGCGCCACCAGGTCGTCCCAGGTGCGCTTCACGTCGAGCATCATGGCGAAGAGGCGGCCGCGGGGGGCCAGGGCCGCCTCGCCGAAGGCCCGGGCGGGCACCGGAGTCTCGACGTTGCCCAGGGCCTCGAGCCCCAGGGCGTTGGCCAGCCGGCGCGCCGGGTCGATGGTGCACACCAGCACCTTGCCGCCGGCGAGGGCGCGCGAGAGGCCCAGGGCGGCGGCCACGGTGGTCTTCCCCACGCCGCCGGCGCCGACGCAGACGGCGACCCGGCAGGAGGCGAGCGGCCCGCTCACCGGGCCCACGGCGCGCCCCCCGCCGCCAGCGCCTCTGCGATCCGCTCGACCCCCGGCAGCCCCCAGGCCTCGGCCGGGACCAGCGGGAGCAGGGTCGGCGCCAGGTCGACGCCGGCGCGCAGGCGCGCCACCTGCCGCGCCGCCTCGTCGGCCCGCTGCGCCAGGAGCCCCGCCGCCCGCGCCGCCGGGCCGAGCGGGGCCGGCTCCGGCTCCGCGGCCGCGAGGAGCGCGCGCTCGGGCTCGTCGAAGCGCGGCTCCGGGACGGCGTTGACGAGCAGGGCGCCCCGGGTCATCCCCAGGGCGCGGAGCTCGCCGTCGAGCTCGACGAGCTCGTTCACCGGAAGCTCCTCGGCGAGGGTGACGAGCGCCAGGGCGGTCGCCGCCGGGTCGACGAGGAGGCCGTGCATCCACTGCGCGTCCCGGCGCAGGGGCCCGGCGGGCACGGTCTCGACGAGCGCCCCGGGCGTCCGGAGGAGCTGCACGGCGTGGCCGGTGGACGGGGCGTCGAGGATGACGAGGTCCCAGCGCCTCCGGCCCCGCTCCTCGGCCCGGACCTCGTTCAGCACCTTCCCCAGGACGACGAGCTCGGCGAGCGAGGGGACGACGCGCAGGAAGTACTTCACCACGCGGTTCTCGAAGACCGCCTCGTAGACCGGGCGGTAGCGCAGGACGAGGAGGCCGTACTCGCGCATCGCCTCGGCCGGGGTCACGACCACCGTGGAGAGGCCGGGGAGCGCCTCGCGGGCGCGGGTGCCCGCGGGCGGGGCGCCGAGGAGCGGGGCGATCCGCTCCGGCGCCCCCAGCTCGCACGCCAGCACCCGCCGGCCGGCGCGCGCCGCGAGGAGCGCCAGCGCCGCCGCCACCGTGGACTTCCCGACGCCGCCCTTCCCGGTGACGACGACGAGGCGGCGATCCAGGAGCGCGGTCGGCGGCACGGAGCTTGACAACGTAGCGACGGGGGGTGGACAAGTCCACCCATGTTCGAGGAGCTCCTGAAGAACCCTCTCCTCAAGAAGGCGCTCGACGCCGGCGAGGAGCGCGTGGGGAAGGTCGTCGCCGCCGTCCTCTCCAGCGAGAAGGCGATGGCGGCGGTCCAGGCGGCCCTCTCCTCGGCGATGAACGCCCGCTCCACGCTGGAGAAGGGGGTGCGGACGGCCATGCAGGCCGTGAACCTCCCCACCACCGACGACGTCGCCGAGCTGCGGCGGCGGCTGGAGGAGCTGGAGTCGATCATCGACGGCCTCGCCGCCCGGCTCGATCGCCAGGGCGAGGGGTCGCCTCCGCCCGGCGCGGGAGCCGCGCCCGGCGGGGAAGGGAAGGGCGAGGGCGCCGCCTGACGGCGATGCGCCGGGTCGCCTTCATCAACGAGAAGGGCGGCACCTGCAAGACCACGCTCTGCGTCCACGCCGCCGCCTGGATGGCGCGGGAACGCGGGCAGCGCGTCCTGGTGTGCGACCTCGACACCCAGGGTCACGCCGGGAAGTCGCTGGGCGTCGACGTGCGCCGCCTCTCGCCCACGGTGCGGGAGTGGCTCGACGGCGCAGCGCCCTACGAGGCGGTGGTACGCCCCACCGCGGTGGCCGGGCTCGAGCTCGTGCCCGCAAACAAGGACCTGGCCGGCTTCCCGGTGGCGGCGGCCGCCGACCCGGAGCGCGCCGACCGGCTGCGCCGGCGCCTGGACGAGATCCCCCCGGGGCTCCACGACGTCGTGCTCCTCGACGCGCCGCCTTCACTGTCGCTCGTCACCGACGCCGTCCTGCGCGCCGCCACCGAGGTGGTGATCCCGGTGGCGCTCACCTACCTGGCGCTCGACGGCGCAGCCGAGCTCGTCGCCACCCTGGAGCGGCTCCGGGCCGAGGGCGGCCAGGCGCCGCGGGTTGCGATGGTGGTGCCGGCCCTGTACCGGAAGACGCGGCTCGCGGACGAGATCCTGTCGAGCCTTCGCCGCCGCTTCCCGCGGGAGCTGGCGGGCACGCCCCTCGCGTGGGCGGTGAAGGTGGACGAGGCCCAGAGCCACGGGATGACGGTCTTCGAGTACGCCCCGGCCTCGGCCGCGGCGCGGATGCTCGCCGCCATCGCCGAGGAGCTCTGGGCCCGCGGGGACGGGGTTCCCCGGCGCTCCGATCCGTAGGCTGGACCATGAGCCCCGCCGGTGGCGGCCGGCGGGGGACGAGCCCCGCCCTACTTCGGCTGGAGCTCGCGGAGGCGCTTCTCCAGCTCCGCGATGCGCTCCTGGAGCGCGGCGATCTCGCGCTTCACCTCCGGCGCGCTCTGCAGGCCCTCGATGGCCTGGCGCACCCGGTCGTCGACGCGCTTCTGGAACTGGGAGACCGCCTCCTGCGAGGCGGCGACGAGCTCCTTCGCCCGGTCGCTCGTCTGCTGGCCCTTGGTGAGCAGGCTGGCCACCTTCTCGCCGGCGGCGGCGCGGGCCGCCTCGACCCGCTCCTCGACGAAGGCCTGGGCCCGCTCGCCGCCGTGCCGGATGAGGTCGCGCAGCATCTTCAGGCTCATCTTCGAGGTCTTCTTCTCCTCCTCGAAGATGATCTGGGCCAGGGTCACGCTGGTGAGGTCGTCCTTGGTCCGGTTGTCGAGGACCTTGACCTCCTGTCCCGCCTTGATCATCTCGGCGATCTCGTCGAGCGTGACGTACCGCGACTCCACGGTGTCGTAGAGCTTGCGGTTGGTGTAGCGCTTGATGATCTTCGGCTCGCGCCCGGCGGGCGCGACTTCGGCGGCTGTGGTCTCGTCGGTCATCTGGAAAGCCTCAGGAGGAGCGCGGGGATTGTTCTCGTCACGACGCCCTGTGTCAAGGACGGCGTGCTAATCTCCGCCGGCGGCGGGCCCTCATGATCGTCACCTGCTCCTCCTGCCAGACCCGCTTTCGCATCGGCGACGACCGCATCGGGCCACAGGGGGCCCGGGTTCGCTGTAGCCGCTGCAAGGCCGTCTTCGTGGTGCGGCGCGTCGAGCCCGACACGGCGCCCGCGCCCTGGACGGCGGCCGCGGCGCCTGCGCCCGGGACGCCGCCCCCGCCGGGCGCTCCGGCGAACGGCGCGCCGCCGGCGGAG
>DATBLK010000128.1:0-5342 GCA_036555405.1 Anaeromyxobacteraceae bacterium | reverse complement strand
GGGGCGGCGGCGAGCGCTGCTGCGGCGACTCCCAGTGCGAGCTTTCGCATGCGTCCTCCTGGGCGCCGAGGATAGCGGAGCCCGGTCGGGCGGTCACACCCACACCGGACGACACCGGGCGGCCTGGGCGAGATCCGCCCCTCACCCGCGAGCGAGGCCGGGGCCGCCATGCGGCCCTCTCCGCGGCTGGTACCGGGGAGAGGGCTTCCGGTGGCATCGCTCCGCTCAGGTCCCGATGCGCACCAGCGCGAGGAGAGGGTCGTCCGGGCCGCCCGCCGCGGCCAGGTCCACCTCGCACTCCAGCATCCAGTCCACCTCGCCGGCCTCGTCGACGATGCGCTGGACGGCCCGGTACCTCCCCGGCGCCGCCTTCTCGAGGAAGGTCTGGTGCGGCCTCCGCGCGGCCGGCGTGACGTCGACCCGGGCGTGCTCGGCGTAGTACGGCGCCATCGCCGCCGCGATCTCCTCCGGGGACCAGGCTCCCTCGCCGGGCCGGAGCGCCGCCGCCGCCGCCGCCCAGCTCCGGTCGGCGAGCGCCTTGAGGAGCCGGTGGAGCTCGCTGCGGATGCGCGCCGCGAAGGCGCGGGGGTCGGCGTCGAGGGGGCGGGCCACCGCGGCCAGGAGCTCGGCCGGGCTCGGTCCCGCCGCCGGGGCCGCCGCGAAGGACGGGTCGCGCATCCGCTCCCACTCGTCGAGGAGCGAGGCGTCGACGCCGCGCACGGTCGCCCGCAGGAAGGCGGACACGTCGTCCAGCGCCTCGTCGCGGTACCCCTCGGGAACGGTCTGGACCAGCGCCTTGTAGGTCTCGGAGAGGTAGCGGAGCAGCACGCCCTCGGAGCGCTGCAGCTCGAGGTCGCGCACGTAGTCGTCGAAGCCCAGGCAGCGCTCCACCATCTCGCGCGCCACCGACTTCGGCCGGACGTTCTCGTGGCCCACCCAGGGGTGGCGGGCCGCGAACTCGTCGAAGGTGGCGTAGACGAAGTCGCGCAGCGGCTTGGGGTGCTCGACCTTCTCGAGCTCCGCCATCCGGTCCGCGTAGTCCATTCCCTGCGCCTTCATCGCCGCCACCGCCTCGCCGCGGGCGCGGTCCAGCTGCCGGTAGAGGACGACGTCCGGGTCCTCCAGGATGGACTCGACGAGGGTGAGGACGTCGAGGGCGTAGCTCTCCCGCTCGGGCGGGACCCTGGGGAGGACGTCGAGGAGGTAGAGCGCCAGGGTGTGGTGGAGCGAGAAGTCCCGCTGCAGCCCGGGCGCCGGCCGGACGTGGCGGCCGCGGTAGCCCTCCACGGCGTGCAGCTCCACCAGCCCCGCGCCCCGCAGGGCGCGAAAGCGCTGCGCGGCGGCGCGCCGCAGGCGCGAGCGGCCTACCGGCGTGGCGTGGGCGCGGGTGGTGAGCTCCACCAGCCGCCCGTAGCCGCCGCCGCGCTGCACCGTCTCCGACTGCAGCAGCGCCAGGAGGAGGCCGAACGAGACCTCGAAGCGCGACTCCAGCGGCTCCGGCTCCCTGGCCCGCAGCCGCTCGAAGGTGGCCCGGTCCCAGTGGACGTACCCCTTCTGCGGCGGCTGCCGCCGGACGACCTTCTTCCCCGCCTTCTCCTTCTCGGCCAGCCGGCGGTTCTCGACGACGTGCTCCGGCGCCTGGGCCACGACGAAGCCGCGCTCGTCGAAGCCCCTGCGCCCGGCCCGCCCGGCGATCTGGTGGAAGTCGCGCGCCGAGAGGATGGCGGTCTTCTCGCCGTCGAACTTGCAGAGCTGGGTGAGGAGCACCGTGCGGATGGGGATGTTCACGCCCACGCCCAGGGTGTCGGTGCCGGAGACGACCTTGAGGAGGCCGCCCTGGGCCAGCCGCTCCACCAGCCGCCGGTAGCGCGGGAGGAGACCGGCGTGGTGGAGGCCGACCCCGTGGCGCAGGTGGCGCTGGAAGTCCCTGCCGTAGGCGGAAGGGAAGCGGACGCCGTCGAGCGCGGCGCGGATGGCCTCCTTCTCCTCGCGCGAGGACAGGGTGGCGCTCATCAGCGCCTGCGCCTGCTCGGCGGCGGCCCGCTGGGTGAAGTTCACGAGGTACACGGGCGCCTTCCCGGCCGCCACCAGGTCCTCCAGGGTCTCGTGGAGCGGGGTCTCCCGGTACTCGAACTCGAGCGGCACGGGCCGCACCGAGCTCCGGACGTCGGCGACCTCGCGCCCGGTGACCTGGCGCAGGCTCGCGGCGATGGCGCTGGTGTCGCCCAGGGTCGCCGACATGAGGAGGAAGGTGGCCCGCTCCAGGGCCAGGAGCGGCACCTGCCAGGCGACGCCGCGCTCCCGGTCGGCGTAGTAGTGGAACTCGTCCATCACCACCGCGTCGACGGCGGGGCGGGCCTCGCGCAGGGCGACGTTCATGAGGATCTCGGCGGTGCAGCAGATCACCGGGGCGCCGCGGTTGATGGCGGCGTCGCCGGTCATCATTCCCACGCGCTCGGGCCCGAAGAGCTCGCAGAGCGCGAAGAACTTCTCGTTCACCAGCGCCTTCACCGGGCAGGTGTAGAAGGAGCGCCGCCCGGCCGCGAGCGCCTGGAAGTGGAGGAAGGTGGCGACGAGCGACTTCCCCGAGCCGGTGGGGGTGGCGAGGACCACGTGCTTGCCGTCGAGGAGGTGGAGGACGGCCTCCTCCTGTGCCGGGTAGAGCGAGAGCCCCTGCGCCGCGGTCCAGGAGAGGAAGCGGTCGAGGAGGGCGTCGGCGGTCAGGCCCTGGCCCGGCGGCGGGAGGAGCGATCCCAGCGGTGCGGTCATCGCGCCCGGTCGTACCGCGCAGGCGAGCGGCGCGCCAGCGCCCGGAGGGCGCCCGATTCTGGCGGCGGAGCGCGGGTTGGGCGACAATGGCCGGGCCCTCGAGCCCCGTGAACGCCTGGCGCTACGCCCTGTACGGTCTTCTCATCGGCCTCGGCCTTCCCGTCGTGGCCACGCTGGCCGAGATGCAGCACCACGGCGGCGACCTCCTCGCCGCCCAGGCCGGCTCGCCCCTGCTGTGGATCGTCGACACCACCCCCCTGGTCGTCGCGCTGGTGGCCTGGATGGCGGGCCACCGCCAGGACCAGCTCGCCGAGATGGAGACCGCGCGGGCCGCGGCCTTCGCCCGAACCGCCGACGACCTGTCGGCCGCCGCCGCGGCGCTGTTCCAGTCGGTCTCGGCCTTCTCGGCGATGACGGCCGACACCGCCGCCGCGGTGCGCGGGACCACCCAGACGGTGAACGCGCTCTCGCAGACGGCGATGCGGGCCGCGCTCACCGCCGAGACCGTGATCGGGCTGGCGCAGAAGTCGGCGCGCTCCTCCGAGGACGGGCTGCGGGCCGTCGAGGTCTCGGCGAGCGGGACGGCGCGGCTCGCCGACGAGGTGCAGGCCTGGGCGAGTCGGACCGAGACGCTCGCCGGCCGCACCCGCGCCGTCCTGGCGGTGGCCGCCGCGGTCGGCGAGATCGCCGACCGCAGCGAGGCCCTGGCGGCCGAGGCCCGGGCCGAGGCCGAGCGCGCCGGCGAGGCGGGCCAGGGATTCGCGGGCGTGGCCGGGGAGCTCGCCGCCCACGCCGCCGCGGCCCGCGACGCCACCGCCAAGGTCCAGGCGCTCATCGGCGAGATGGAGGGCGCGGTCGCCGCCGCGCTCGCGGCGATGGAGGCGGGCCGGCAGGAGTCGCAGTCCACCGCGCAGGCCGCCGCCGGGGCGGGGCGCACCATCCAGGCGCTGGCGGCGACGATCCGCGACTCCTCCGCGGCGGCGAAGGAGATCGCCACCGTGGCGCAGCAGCAGGACCGCGGCATCGAGGAGACGCTGAAGGCGATGAACGGCATCTACCTCGCGGTGCAGGAGGCGGCGGCGCAGACGGCCCGGGTCGCGGCGCAGGCGCGAGGCATCTCCGACCTGGCCGCCGGCCTGAAGTCGGCGGGGCGGATCTCGCCCTGACGCCCGGGGCGGGCGCCGGGGCTCGCCCTACGGACCGGGGCGCGGCCGCGGGGCCGCGTCGAGGCGCGGGAGCCCTCGCCCGACGATGACCTTGACGAGGAGCTGCTGGTCGGCGGCCGAGGTGACGCCGCCGCCCACCGCCAGGTTGAGCTCCCAGGGCCCTGCCGCGCCGCCCGCCGGCGCGGCGAGGTCGAGCACCAGGAAGGCGTAGTGGGCCTGGCGGGAGGCCGGCAGCAGGGCGTCGACGAAGCCGAGCTCGGCGTACCACTCGACGCCCAGGGCGAAGCCGCGCTGCGTGTTCCAGGAGACCTTCGCGGCCGGCTCGAGGTCCGGCCGGAATCGCTCCGCGCCCGACAGCGAGAAGCCGAAGATCGGGTTCAGGTCCAGGAGCCAGGTGCCGTCGCCCCAGCCGAGGATGGGCCTGAACTCGTTGGCCCAGCCCTCGTCGGAGACGGCGTGCGGCACCCGCCCCACCTCGACGTTGAGGCCGTAGAAGAGGCCGCGCTCCTCGCGGGGAGCGACCAGCTTGGCGCGGAGCTTTGCGCCGGCGAAGCGGTAACCCTCGCCGGGAGCGGCCACCGTGAGGAGGTAGCCGCCGAGCTCCAGCCAGCGGGCCACGCCCACCGCGGGCTCGAGCGTGAGGCGAAACGCGCGGTGCGGCGGGATCTCTCCGGGGTAGGCGGGCGTCCGGGTCCCCCTGGCCGTGTAGTTGGCGTGGACCTCGAGGCCGAGGTCGCCCGGCTCGTTGACCTCCGCCTCGTAGACCTGGATCTCGAAGCGGTCGATGGGGGAGGCGGCGTGGGGAAGGAGGAGCGCGGCGAGGGCGCCGAGGGCGAGGCGCGAGCGGGCGGGCACGCGGCCAGACTAGCAGAGGGATCCGTCCGGCGCACGGCGCGGGCGAAGGACGGCGAGTGACGTCGCGCCGGCGGCGACGTCGACGGAGGCGGTCCCCCCGGCCGCCGCGCCGCTCGCCGGGCCGAGGAGCCAGCGCCCGGGCCGGAGGCCGTCGAGGCGGAAGGTGCCGTCGGGCCCGGTGGCCGCCTCGGCCGCGTCCAGGGCCGCGGCGCACCGGCCCCGGATCGTCACCCCGGCGAGCGGCGCCCCCTCCTCGTCGAGGAGCCGCCCGCGGACCGCGCCCGGCCGGCAGAGGCGGATCCGCGCCGGCCCGCTGCGGCGGAGGCGCGCGACCTCCGGGAGGTAGCCGCGGAGGCGAACGAGGACGGTGCGCGCCGGGTCGCCCGCGAGGGCGAAGCGGCCGTCGCGGCCGGTCGCGGCGACGGCAGGCGAGGGTCCGTCCCCGGGGGGCGGTGCGGCGAAGATCTCGGCGCCGGACAGCGGCTCGCCGGTGCCGGCGTCGAGAACCAGCGCCACCGATCCGGTCGGGAGCGCCTGCAGCCCTGGTGCGGG
>DATBLK010000322.1:0-1815 GCA_036555405.1 Anaeromyxobacteraceae bacterium | reverse complement strand
GAGCACCTCCTCACCATGCTGGTGTTCACGCTGCTCTGCCTCACCGGGCTGCCCCAGAAGTTCCACTCCTCGGCCTGGGCCCAGACCCTCGTCGACCTCTTCGGCGGCATCGACCGGGCCCGCTCCTGGCACCGCGCCTGCGGGGTGATCCTGGCGCTCTCCACCGTCTTCCACTTCGCCTCGGCGGCCGGCTTCGTGGCCCGCCGCGGCGGCAGCCTCTCCATGGTCCCGACGCGCCGGGACTTCGACGACGCGGTGGGAACGCTCCGCTACTACCTGGGGGCCGCCGACCGCGCTCCGCCCTTCGACCGCTTCGACTACCGCCAGAAGTTCGAGTACTGGGGGCTGGTGGTGGGCAACGTCATCATGGTGCTCACCGGGTTCGTGCTCTACTTCCCCACGCTCGCGGCCCGGCTGGTGCCGGGCCAGCTCATCCCCGCGGCCAAGGTCGCGCACTCGAACGAGGGGCTCATGGCCTTCCTCGTCATCACCATCTGGCACATCTACAACGCCCACCTGAACCCCGACGTCTTCCCCTTCGACGCCAGCATCTTCACCGGGAGGATCTCGCGCGAGCGGATGCTCCACGAGCACCCGCTCGAGCTGGCCCGCATCGAGGGCAAGACGCCGGCCGACCTCGGCCACGGCCACCCGGATGCCCGGAAGGTGGGCTGACCTCGTCGCCCAGTCCGCCGCCCACGCGCTGGTGGCGGCGCTGGTCGTCGAGGCGCTGGTCCGCGCCTGGGGCGTGGCGCGCCCCGCCGAGCGACAGGCGCTGCGGCTCGTGGCGCTGGCGCAGCCGCTGGTGGTGACCCCCCTCCTCCTGGCCGCCTGGCCGGGCCGGGCCGAGGAGGCCTTCCTGGACGGGTGGGCGCTGCTGGTGGGGCGGCGGTGGGACGAGGTCCGGATCCTCCGCTGGAGCGCCTTCGACGCCTTCGCCGCCGGGGCGCTGGCCGCCGGGGCCCTGCTCTTCGCCATGGACCTCGTGCCCCTGCTGCGCGGGCGGCGGCGCCGCAGCGCGGCGGCGGTGCCGGCGGCGGGCGACCTCGCCGCCGAGGCCGCGGACCTGTGCCGGCGGGCGGGCCGGCCGGTGGCCGTGCGCGTGCTCGACCTCCCCGGGCCGGCGGTCTGGTGCGCCGGGGTCCGCCGCCCCGCGGTGCTGATCTCGCGCGGGGCGCTGGAGCTCCTCGACCCCGCGGAGCGGCGCGCCGCCCTGGCGCACGAGATCGCCCACGTGGCCCGGCGAGACCCCCTGACGTCCTGGGGGCTCTTCGCGGCCCGGGCCGCTCTCTTCTTCAACCCGGTGGCGCAGGTGCTGGGCCGGGCGGCGGCGCGCGAGGCGGAGCGGCGCGCGGACGACCTGGCGGGGGAGCTCTGCGGCGACCGGCTGGCGCTGGCCAGCGCCCTGCTGAAGCTCCACCGCGCCGGCGCCCCTC
Organism: Anaeromyxobacteraceae bacterium; assembly: GCA_036555405.1. Taxonomy (GTDB): domain Bacteria; phylum Myxococcota; class Myxococcia; order Myxococcales; family Anaeromyxobacteraceae; genus DATBLK01. Next base: position 379 of record DATBLK010000322.1, on the reverse strand, counting down.
CGCCGCGAACCCTGCCGTTCGGGTCGGCGCTGGCGGAGCCGCTGCGCCGCGCGCGCTCGCACGACGCCGAGGTCCGCTGCCGGCGCCTCCTCGACGGCGACGCGCCGCCGCCGGCGCCCCTGGCCGCGGCGCGGCTGGCCCTGGCGGCTGCCGCCCTGCCGCCGCTGCTGGCCCTGGTCGCATGAGCCCGGGCGCGACGGCGCGGGCCTGGCGCGGCGAGCCCTGGCGGACGCTGGGGGGGCTGGCCGGCGTGCTCGCCGGAGCGGCGGCCGCCCTCGCCGCGCTCGACGCCCTTCCGGGCGCCATCGCCGGCGAGGCTCGCGGCGTCCGCCTGGCGGCCAGCGTCGAGGAGGCGGAGCGCCGCCTGCGGGCCAGGCTG
>DATBLK010000125.1:0-5265 GCA_036555405.1 Anaeromyxobacteraceae bacterium | reverse complement strand
AGGGCCAGGCCCTGGACGAGCTCGAGGCTCCCGTAGATCGAGACGTCGAGGAACAGCGACCGGTCGCGCATCATGTCGGAGAAGAGCATCGCGGCCCGGCCGGCGTAGCCCCCCGAGCCGCCGCCGCCGTAGACGAAGCCGCCGTCCGGGTGCCAGTTCCGCCAGGAGAGCGGCTCGTAGCTCGGGGAGGTCGCGGGGATGGTCTCGCGCGGGATCTCGAGCGGCGGCCCCGCCGCCGGGGGCACGGGCTCGGGCGGCTCGTCGAGCCACGCCACCTTGGGGACCTCCACCAGGCGGAAGCGGCCCCGGTACACGGTGGTGGCGAAGATGGCGCGGGCGTTCGGCGCCGCCGCCGGCGCCTGCAGGCCGGTCGCGAAGTCGGTGATCCGCCGGACCTGGCCGCCCTTGAGGAGGAAGAGGTCGGGCTTGCCGCCGGCCGCGGACCCGAAGAGGACCGAGCCGTCGGCCTGGGGCCGCGGCGAGCGGTCGGCGCGGGCGGCGGTGGTGAGGCGGGTGCGGCTCCCGGTGGCCACGTCGATGCGGAAGAGGTTGGGCAGGCCGTGGTCGGTGGCGTCGGAGGACAGGAAGATCCCGTCGTGCCCCCAGGCGAGGTCGCGCTCGGCGTAGGGGTCGTCCGTGAGCTGGCGCGCGGTGCCGCCGCCGGCGGAGACCACGTAGACGTCCCGCTGGCCCAGGTCGGTGAGGCCCACGAAGGCGATCTCGCTGCCGTCCGGCGAGAAGGCCGGGTCGGTGAGCTCGATGAAGCGCGGCCCCTCGGGGTGGCGGACCTCGACCTTGCGCCGCCTCCCCAGCGCGATCCGCGGCGGCCGGCCCTCCTTCGGCGCCTCGTGGCGGAAGGGGACGACGTAGAGGCTGTCGCCGGCGCCGTCCTGGGCCGTGAAGGCCAGCTTGTCGGGAGCCAGGGCCAGCACGTTTGCCTCGATGGGGTGGAGCGACTCGACGCCGGGCGTGTTGTCGGAGGCGACCTCGACGGCCCCGCGCGGGCGCCGCACGTCCGTGAGGTACAGCCGGACGCGCCCTTCCTCCCGGTCGATGCCGCGGAACAGGACCAGCCAGCCGTCCGGCGAGGCGGCGTAGGCCTCGGGCTCCGCCGGGAGCTCGGTGTAGTCGCGCATCTGCGACAGGTCCTGCCGGACCCTCATGTACTCCGGGTAGTAGCGGCGCTTGAGCCAGGTCCGCCAGCGGGCCTCGACCTGCTCCAGCGGCTCGTTCAGCACGCGCTGGACCAGCGCCCGGAAGCCGCGCTCGCCGTCGCCGCGGGCGCCCCCGCCGGCGCCGCCCACGCCGCCGGCGCGGTAGGCGTGCTCCAGGAAGGCCTGGATCCGCTCCTTGCCGAAGGTCTCGGCGATGAAGGCGACGCGCGCCTGGCCGAGCTTGTAGGTGCCGATGTAGCCGCGGCGCCGGTCGTCGGCGAAGCCCACGACCTCGTAGCGGCGCTCCGGGTCGGGGTTCCAGACCAGGTCCCGGACGAAGAGGTCGGACTCGGCGTCGAGCCCGCCCTTGGTGTAGTACTCCGCGATCCCCTCGATGAACCAGAGCGGCAGGCTGTCGATGAAGACCAGCTCCTCGGCCCCGGCGATGTCGAGGAGCTTCTGGATGGTGAACTGGTGCACCATCTCGTGGGTCGAGGTCTCGCGAAAGCGCTCGTGGTCCCCGAAGTACGGAAGCGCCATCGTCAGGTCGCGAGTCGAGGTGACGCCGAGCAGCGACTCGCTCGTCTGGAACATGTTGGTGGTGTGGAACTCGCGCTTCGAGCTGTAGAGGATGTACGGGATCTGCTTCGTCGGCGTGTAGTGGAACTGGTCGACGAGCCGCAGGTAGGCGCTGCGGATGGCCGGCAGCGCCCGCTCGGCGACCTCCCTGGTGCGCCCGTAGTAGTAGAGGCGGACGCCGCCGCGGCCGCCCGAGGGAGAGGGGATGTCGACGTGGTGCCAGTCGAAGCGGTACCAGGCCACGTGGTTCTGTCCGGGCCGCTCCGGAAGGACGAAGGTCTGCTCGAGGGGGCGGGCGGCGGCCATCCGGTCGAGCTGCCGGAGGGCCTCGCCGGCGTCCGGCGTGCGCAGGGTGAACCCCTGCGGCCGCGCCGCCGCCGGTGCGGCGAGCGCGAGGAGGACGAGGAGCCGCTTCATGGAAGCACCCGGCGCGGGAGGGGATCGTGCGGTCCCGCGACCCCGGCAAGATAACACCGGGCCTCGCCGCTTGCGGGCCCGCCCCGGCGGGGCTAGAGAGCGGGCGTGGCGCGACGGGAGCCGACGGTCCGCATCCGCTGCCCGCAGGCGGACGCCGCCCGCTGCCGGTCGCTCCTCGCCGCCGCCGGCCTCTCCGGCGAGGGCTGGCCCGGCGGCCTGGCGGTGCGCGAGGCCGAGCCCGACGCCGTGAACGAGATCCTCGTCCGCGGCGGCGCCCAGGGCCGCGCCGTGGCCCGCGAGCAGGTGGGCCGACTCGTCGGCTTCGTCCTCGACCGGCAGGGCGAGCTCTCCGCTCGCGGCCCGGCGCTCCGCCAGATCGTGCGGCGGGCCCTGGCCGAGGCCGGCCTCGAGTCTCGCTACCGCCCGCGCGGCGAGCCGGCCCTGTGCGCCGCCGCGGGAGCGCTCCTCGAGCACCTCCTCGCCACCGGCGGCGGCTTCGTCCCCTGGGACCGGTTCGTCGAGGAGTTCTGCGAGCCGGCTACCGCAGCGCCAGCCTGAGCTGGTTCAGCGCGTCGTGGGACGCGGTGCGGCGGATGCGGTCGCGGTCTCCCGGGTAGCGACGCGCCCAGTGGGCGGTGCCGGGGGGCCCGGCCAGGGCCAGGTGGACGGTGCCCACGGGCTTCTCGGGCGTGCCGCCCGACGGGCCGGCGACGCCGGTGATGCCGACGCCCCAGGTGGCGCGTCCCCGGAGGCGGGCGCCCTCGGCCAGCGACCGGGCCACCGGCTCGGAGACCGCGCCGTGGGCGGCGAGCGCGTCGGCGGGAACGCCCAGGAGCGCCTCCTTCGCCTCGTTCGCGTAGGCGACGACGCCGAGGTCGAAGACCGCGGAGGCGCCGGGCACGGCGGTCACCATCGAGGCCAGGAGCCCGCCGGTGCAGCTCTCGCCGAGCGCCAGGCGCTCGCCCCGCGCCGCGAGCCTGGCCACCACGACCTCGGCCAGCTCCTCCTTCCCCTCGCCCCAGATGGCGTCGCCGAAGATCTGGCGCACCCGGGCGAGGATGGCGTCGGCGCGCCCCTCGGCGCCGGGCCCGGACACGGTCCACTTCACGTGGATCTCGGGCCAGTGGGCCCGGTACCCGAAGCGAACCTCCCGGTTCGCCGGGTCGTCCATCACCGGCCGCATCCGCTGGTCCGCGTGCGACTCGGGCACGCCGAAGAGCTTCACGATCCGCGCCGCCGGCAGGACCCTGAGCCGCGCCGCCAGCCGCGGGATCACGACGTCCTGGCACAGCCCGCGGAACTCCACCGGGACGCCGGGCAGGCAGACGACCTCGCCCCGGCCCAGCGGGGCGACGAACCCCGGGGCGGTGCCCAGCCGGTTCGGGATCACCGAGGCGCCGCGGGGGATGCGCGCCTGCTTCTCGTTGTTGGGCGTGAGGGTCCGGCCCATGCGCGCGAAGCGGTCGCGGATGGTGGCCAGGGTGGGCTCGTGGACCTCGAGCGGCGCGCCCATGGCCCCGGCCACGCACTCGGCGGTGAGGTCGTCCTCGGTGGGCCCGAGCCCGCCGATCATCACCACCACGTCGGCGCGCGCCGTCGTCTCGGCGAGCGCGGCGAGGAGGTCGAGGCGGTCGTCGCCGACGAGCGTCTTGCGGCGAACCGCCACCCCGAGGTCCCAGAGCCGGTCCATGAGCCAGGCGGAGTTCGTGTCGACGACCTGCCCGGTGAGGAGCTCGTCTCCGGTGGAGAGGATCTCGACGGCCAGCTCGGCGGTCACGGCCCCAGCTCCGCGCACCAGAAGTGGAGTCCTCCGCCGCATCCGAGCAGCAGGCGCAGCCCCAGGGAGAGGAAGGCGTAGGCCAGGGCCGCCCAGGCGCCGGCGGCGAGGTCGTCGCCGACCACTCCCATCCCGCTCTTCACGCGGTCGAGCGCCGATGCGGGCCAGGGCTTCGCCACGTCGAAGATCCGGAAGAGGGCGAAGCCCACCAGCGCGCCGCTCCAGCTCCAGGGGACGAAGGCCATGGTGACGAGGTAGCCCACCACCTCGTCGATGACGATGGGCGAGGCGTCCGCCGCCTTCCAGTAGCGCCCGGCGCGGTCCGCGGCGGTCACCGCCAGCGCCGAGAGGGCGAGCGTGGCCAGCAGGTAGAGCCCGAGCGGGAGGTCGCGGAGCAGGCGGTAGAGCGGGACCGCCCCCAGCGTCCCCACCGTCCCGGGCGCCACCGGCGAGAAGCCGCAGGGCCCCCAGGCGGCCAGGATCGGCCAGAAGCCGGGCGGCCCGTCGGGTCGGCCCCTCTTCGGGCGGGAGCGGCTCTGGGCGGGGGGATCCACGCCCTAGACGTACTCGTCGCCCTCGCGCTTCGCCGCCGGCTCCGCCTCCGGCTCCACGTCCTCGTCGTCGGCCTCGAGCGCCTCGTCGGCCTCGATCTCGGCCCGCACCTGCGGCGGGAGGCTCGCCGCGGCGGGGTGCGGCCGGCCCAGCGAGAGGAGCCACTCGGCCGGGCCGATGGCCATGTAGGCGGCCATGTAGACCACCAGGACGTAGGCGGGCCGCGTGGCCACGGCCACGGCGACGCCCGCCATCACCAGGAAGGCGAAGACGGCGAGGCTGCGGGCGCTGAGGTGCACGTCCTTGAACGTCCGGTAGCGGATGGTCGACACCATGAGGAAGGAGAGGAGGCCGACGAACCCGGCGATGGCGACGCGGATCGACTGGTCGGCGATGCTGCCCACCGCCCGGTGGTGGGCGATGACCAGCGCCACGATGGCGCCGGCCGCCAGCGGGATGGGCAGGCCCACGAAGAAGCGCGACGACCCCTTCTCGCCGCGTTGCGCCAGGACGTTGAACCGCGCCAGGCGCAGCGCCCCGCAGGCGGCGAAGGCGAAGGAGAGGAAGAGCCCGGCGAAGCCCAGGGGCGCCAGCGCCCACTTGTAGACGAGGAGCGCGGGCGCCGCCCCGAAGCTCACCACGTCGGCGAGGCTGTCGAGCTGCACGCCGAAGTCGGACTGCGTCCGCGTCATCCGGGCGACGCGCCCGTCGAAGGCGTCGAAGAAGATGGCGAAGAAGATGGCCAGCGCCGCCTGGTTGAGCTGCGCCGGCGTGGCGTCGCCGGCG
>DATBLK010000116.1:0-7031 GCA_036555405.1 Anaeromyxobacteraceae bacterium | reverse complement strand
GTCTGCCTCTACCACTCGGTGGAGGAGTGCATCCGGCTGGGGCGCGCGGTCTTCGAGGGCGGGGCCGGGGGCGAGCACAAGCTCTCGCGCGGCTTCGAGCCGGTGCTCACGCACGGCGCGCACGCGGCGCTCGACCCCCGGCTCCACGATGCGCTGCGCCGCCACCTCGCCGCCGAGGTCGGGGAGCGGCGCGAGGCGCTGCGCCGCTGGCGCGAGGCCGGCGGCGTGCTCCGGTGTTAGATTCCAGCGCGTGGAGCCGGTCGTCGAGGTCCGCGGGCTGGTGAAGCGCTACGGCGAGGTCGTGGCCCTCGCCGGCGTCGACCTGGCGGTGCGCCGAGGCGAGATCTTCGCGCTCCTGGGCCCCAACGGCGCGGGGAAGACCACCCTCATCAGCATCGTGGCCGGGCTGGCGCGGGCCACCGAGGGCTGGGCCCGGGTCCTGGGGCGCGACGTGGTGCGGGACTACCGCCTCACCCGGCGCGCGGTGGGCCTCGTCCCGCAGGAGGTGAACTTCGACCCCTTCTTCACGGTGGAGGAGGCGCTCCGCTTCCAGGCCGGCTACTTCGGCGTCCGGCTCGGCGAGGCCCGCCTGGTCGAGATCCTGGATGCCCTGGACCTGGGCGCGAAGCGGCGGACCAACGCCCGCGCCCTCTCCGGCGGCATGAAGAGGCGGCTCCTCATCGGCAAGGCGCTGGTCCACGACCCGCAGGTGCTCTTCCTCGACGAGCCCACCGCCGGCGTGGACGTCGAGCTGCGCCAGGCGCTGTGGCGCTACGTCCGGGGGCTGCGGGCCCGGGGGACGACGGTGGTGCTGACCACCCACTACCTCGAGGAGGCCGAGGCGCTCGCCGACCGCATCGCGGTCATCGACCGCGGCCGGCTGGTGCTCCTCGAGGACAAGGGCGCGCTGCTGGCGCGCAACGCCGGCCAGCGCCTCGAGGACATCTACGTGGCGCTGCTCCGGCGCCGCCGCGAGACGGAGGCGGCGTGATCGGGCTCGGGCTGCGGACGCTGGCGACCAAGGAGGTCCGGCGATTCCTGCGGGTCCCCGGCCAGACGCTGCTCTCGCCGCTCGTCACCACCACCCTCTACTTCGTGGTCTTCGGCGTCTCGCTCGGCACCCGGCTCGCCGACGTCGACGGGGTGCCCTACGCCCGCTTCATCGTCCCCGGGCTCGTCGCCCTGGGCGTCACCTCCAACGCCTACCTGAACTCCGCCTCCTCGCTCTTCGTGATGAAGCTCCAGGGCACCGTGATCGACCTCCTCGTCACGCCGCTGTCCCACGCCGAGGTGCTGGCGGGGTTCGTGGCGGCGGCGGCCCTGCGCGGCCTGCTCGTCGGCGCGGTGATGTGGGGTGCGGCGGGCGCGTTCACCGGCTTCTCCGTGGCCCACCCGCTCTTCGCCCTGGCCATGCTGCTGCTCGCCGCGGTGGCCTTCGCCGCCCTGGGGTTCGTCACCGCCATCTGGGCGTCGAGCTTCGAGCAGGTGAACATCTTCCCCACCTTCGTCCTCACGCCGCTCACCTTCCTCGGCGGCGTCTTCTACTCGGCCCGGATGCTCTCGCCCGGGCTGCGGGCCTTCACGCTCGCGAACCCGGTCTACTACATGGTGGACGGGCTTCGCTGGGGGCTCCTCGGCGTCTCCGACGGTCCCCCCGCGGCGGGCCTCGCCATCCTGGCCGTGCTCGCCGCGGGCGCGCTCGCCGCCGGATACGCCATGCTCGCGACCGGGTACAAGCTCAGGGCTTGACCTGACCCCTCGGCGGGGCCCGGATCGGGCGGAATGAGGTCGCCAAGGCGATTGTGCTTGGGTATAACACCGCGACCCTCGGCCACCCCGGGGGATCCCTGAAGCGGAAAGGTGAAGTTTCCATGCGCTCGACCCTCGCCCTCGCCACCGTCCTCGCCCTCGCCGCCTGCAAGAGGCCCGAGCCACCCGCCTCCCAGAAGGCGGCGCCGGGAGCGCAGGCCCAGGCCCAGGCCGCGGCCTCGCCCGCGGGCGTGGTGCGCGGCAAGGTCATCGAGAAGGTGGAGGCGCCCCCCTACAGCTACCTGAAGCTCGCCACCCCCGGCGGCGAGGCCTGGGCCGCGGTCCCGCAGACGAACACCGCCGCGGGTGCCGAGGTCACGGTCGTCAACGCCTTCCCCATGAAGGACTTCGAGTCGAAGACGCTCGCCAAGAAGTTCGACGTCGTCTACTTCGGCACGCTCGCCGGCCTCGGCGACGCACCGGCGGCGCCGGCACCCGTGGCGGGAGGCCCGGCGATGGGCGCCCCGGCGATGCCCCCCCCCACCGCCGGCGGCGCCGAGCCGAGCCCGGCGGTGATGGCGGCCCAGCACCAGGCCGCGGCACAGGGGCCGAGCGACGTGAAGATCGCGAAGGTCGCGAAGGCCGCGGGCCCGTCCGGCCGGACCGTGGAGGAGCTCTTCGCGCAGCGGGTCCAGCTCAAGGACAAGTCCGCCGCCGTGAAGGGCCAGGTGGTGAAGTTCTCGCCCGGGATCATGGGCCGGAACTGGATCCACCTGCGCGACGGGACCGGCTCGGCGGAGAAGAGCACCAACGACCTCACGGTCACGACGCAGGACGACGTCAAGGTCGGCGACGTCGTCACCGCCAGAGGCACGGTGCGCGTCGACAGGGACTTCGGCGCCGGCTACGCCTACCCGGTCATCGTCGAGGACGCGAAGGTCTCCAAGTAGGGCGGGGGCCTCGTGGTCCGCAGGGCGGGGGCTCGTCCCCCGCCGAGGCGACACCCCGCCGTCAGAAGTACGGGATGACGCCCTTTCCGTAGACGCACACCCGCAGGTCGGCCTGCCAGGGAACCGCCGGCGGCGTCCCCGATCCGGACACCCGGATCTGGACGGTGCCCGCCTGGGCACCCGACTGCAGGTAGTCCGCGACGTCGGCGCTCTGGCCGCGCGCCACGATCTTCGTGATCGGCGGGGGCGGCGGGGGCGACGGCTTCGCGTAGACGGCGACCTCCAGCGGCGGCGGGGTCCCGGACGGGGCGACGGCGCGGACCGCGATCGAGTCGATGCCGCCGAGGTCCACGCCCGGGGTGACGGCGGTGATGTCGACCTCGGTCACCCGCAGCGTCAGGTCGGCGCCCTGGCGCAGGAGCGGCGGGAGGAGCGGCAGGTCGGCCGCCGGCAGGTCGAACTGCTGCGGCACCGGCGCCGCCGGGGGCACGTCCAGGTGCTGGGTGACGCAGGCGTACGGGATCTCCACCACCGCGGAGAGCAGCGGCCCGCCGCAGGCGGCGGCGAAGGGGAGCGCGGCGAGGGCGAGGCGGCGCATCGCGGGACCTAGTAGAAGTACAGGAAGAAGCCGGTGGTGACGGTCGGCACGGCGACGCGGATCCTCGGGTCGGCCGCCTCGAAGCTCGATCCCGGGTTCTCCGCCTGGGCCGCCGCCGCCAGCCCCCGGACGTGCGTCCACACCCAGCCGATGCCGGCGCGGAAGAACCAGGCGAAGCGGCGCTGCGAGCCGGTCTCGATGCCGAGCTGCAGGGACAGGTAGTCGTAGCCGACGCGCTTCAGCAGGACCTTCTCCGCGGGGCCGAGCGTCCCGAACTTCGACGCCAGCGCCCCGGCGTCGGCGTCGAAGGCGTGCCCGTACTCGGCCGAGAGGGTGGGCACGATGGGGAAGTGGAAGGGGACGGCGGTGGCGCCGGCCCGCAGGCCGGGGCCGAGGAAGTTGTAGGTCCCGCCCGCGTGGAGGCGCAGGAACCAGACCGGCCGGACCAGGAGCGACGCCGCGAGGCCGTCCGGGAATCCGCCGTCGAGCATGAGCCCGAGGAGCGGGAGGTCGTCTCCCTTGCCACCCTCCGGTGAGCCTGTCTGGTCGGTCGCGGCTCCCTCACCCCGGCCCTCTCCCCCTGCGGGGGAGAGGGGGACGTCCGCCTTGTTCGCGGCCGGGTCGTCGGGCGCCGGCTCCGGCGCCGGGGGGGGAGGCGGCGGGACGGACAGGCCCGGCCTGGGAGGAGGAGGCGGCGGCGTGAGCTGCGCCCCCGCGGGGAGGGCAGCGAGCAGGGCGAGCGCGGTCAGGGCGCGGCGCATCCACCCGAGCCTTGCAGATCCAGGTCTCCGAGAAAAGGGATACAAGAGCCTACATTCACGGAACAATTTAAACAGGACTGGCACGCCGCTGATTTCCGCGCTAATTTCTCCTCGTATCTGGACCGTTCGAGTCCGGTAAGGCTCCAACAGGCAGCCAGGCTGGAACCGGGGGGGACCCAATGCTCCGAATGAGCAAGCTCACGGACTACGGCATCGTGCTCCTCACGCACATGGCCCAGGACGGCGCCCCGCCGGTGCGGACGGCGCAGGAGCTGGCGCAGCTCTCCCGCGTGCCGCTCCCCACCGCGAGCAAGATCCTGAAGGAGCTGCACCGGGCCGGCATCCTCGACTCCCACCGCGGCCGCCGCGGCGGCTACGGGCTGGCGCGGTCCGCCGAGCAGATCTCGGTCGCCGCCATCGTCGAGGCGCTGGAGGGACCGGTGGCGGTGACCGAGTGCAGCGAGGCCGTGGGAACCTGCGCCCTCGAGCCGGTCTGCGTCGCCAAGGGCCACTGGGGGCCCATCAGCCGGGCCATCCAGGGGACGCTGGAGCGGCTGCCGCTCTCGGCGCTGGGCCCGCGGCCCCTGACCGCCTTTCGGGCGCCGTCGCTGGTGGTGCTGCCGGAGGGCGTGCGATGAGCCAGGACGCCATCCGGGAGCTCACCGAGCAGAAGTACAAGTACGGCTTCGTCACCGACGTCGAGGCCGACCAGGCGCCGCCGGGGCTCTCCGAGGACATCATCCGCCTCATCTCCAGGAAGAAGGGCGAGCCGGCCTTCCTCCTCGAGTGGCGGCTCAAGGCCTACCGGCAGTGGCTCCAGATGGAGGAGCCGCGCTGGCCCAACGTGAAGTACGCGCCCATCGACTACCAGTCGATCGTGTACTACTCGGCGCCCCGGCCGCGCAAGCAGCTCGGCTCCCTGGACGAGGTCGACCCGGAGCTCCGGACCGCCTTCGAGAAGCTGGGCATCCCGCTGGTGGAGCAGGCGAGGCTGTCCGGGGTGGCGGTGGACGCGGTCTTCGACTCGGTCTCCGTGGCCACCACCTACAAGGAGAAGCTCGCGGAGAAGGGGATCATCTTCTGCTCCTTCTCCGAGGCGGTGAGGAACCACCCCGCGCTGGTGGAGCGCTGGCTCGGCTCGGTGGTGCCGGTGGCCGACAACTTCTTCGCGGCGCTGAACAGCGCCGTCTTCTCCGACGGCAGCTTCGCCTACGTGCCCCCGGGCGTGCGCTGCCCCATGGAGCTCTCCACCTACTTCCGCATCAACGCCGAGAACACCGGACAGTTCGAGCGCACGCTCCTGGTCGCCGACGAGGGGGCGTACGTCTCCTACCTCGAGGGCTGCACCGCGCCCATGCGCGACGAGAACCAGCTCCACGCCGCGGTGGTGGAGCTCGTGGCCCTGCCCGGCTCCCAGATCAAGTACTCCACGGTGCAGAACTGGTACCCGGGCGACGCCGAGGGGCGGGGGGGGATCTTCAACTTCGTCACCAAGCGCGCCAAGGCGATGGAGCGGGCCAAGGTCTCCTGGACGCAGGTGGAGACGGGCTCGGCCATCACCTGGAAGTACCCCTCCTGCATCCTCCAGGGCGACGACAGCGTGGGCGAGTTCTACTCGGTGGCGCTCGCGAACCACCGGCAGCAGGCCGACACCGGCACGAAGATGATCCACGTCGGGAAGCGGACCCGGTCCACCATCATCTCCAAGGGAATCAGCGCCGGCCGCGGCCAGAACACCTACCGCGGGCTGGTGAAGATCCAGAAGGGGGCCGCCGGGGCCCGGAACTACTCGCAGTGCGATTCGCTCCTCATCGGCGACACCTGCGGAGCCCACACCTTCCCGTACATCGAGGTGAAGAACCCCACCGCCCGGGTGGAGCACGAGGCCACCACCTCGCGCATCGCCGAGGACCAGCTCTTCTACTGCCGGCAGCGCGGCCTCTCCGAGGAGGACGCGGTCTCGATGATCGTGAACGGCTTCGCCCGGCAGGTCCTGAAGGAGCTTCCCATGGAGTTCGCGGTGGAAGCGCAGAAGCTCCTGGGGATGAGTCTCGAGGGGAGCGTCGGCTAGATCGGGCGCGAAGGGGAGACGGCGAATGCTGCGAGTCCAGGGGCTGAAGGCGCGCATCGGCGACCGGGAGATCCTCCACGGCGTCGACCTGGCGGTCGACGCGGGGGAGGTCCACGCCATCATGGGGCCGAACGGCTCGGGGAAGAGCACGCTGGCGAGCGCGCTCGCCGGACGGGAGACGGTGGAGGTGACCGCCGGCTCCGTCACCTTCCTCGGCCAGGACCTCCTGGCGCTCCCGCCGGAGAAGCGCGCCGCCGCCGGCCTGTTCCTCGGCTTCCAGTACCCGGTGGAGATCCCCGGGGTCGCGAACCTCTACTTCCTGCGCACGGCGCTGAACGCGGTCCGCAAGGCCCGCGGCGAGGAGGAGATGGACGCGATGGACTTCCTCGCCGTCGCCAAGGAGAAGATGAAGCTCGTCCGCTGGGACCAGAGCTTCATGACCCGCGGCGTGAACGAGGGCTTCTCCGGCGGCGAGAAGAAGCGCAACGAGGTCCTGCAGATGGCGGTGCTGGAGCCGCGCCTCGCCATCCTCGACGAGGTCGACTCCGGCCTGGACATCGACGCCCTCTGCGTGGTCGCCGACGGGGTGAACGCGCTCCGCGCCCCGGACCGGGCCCTGATCCTCGTCACCCACTACCAGCGGCTCCTCGACCACGTGAAGCCGGACCGGGTCCACGTGATGGCCGGCGGCCGGATCGTCCGGAGCGGCGGTCCCGAGCTGGCGCTGGAGCTGGAGCGGGGCGGCTACGGCGGCGTGGCTCCGGGGCACGCCGAGGCGAGGGCGCCGTGAGCCGGGCCGGCGAGAGCCTGCTGCGCCTGGCGGAGCGGCCGGCGCCCGGTCCCGCCTTCCTCTCGGCGCTGCGCCGCGAGGGGGCGGAGGCCTTCGCCCGCCTCGAGCTCCC
>DATBLK010000110.1:0-13800 GCA_036555405.1 Anaeromyxobacteraceae bacterium | reverse complement strand
CCATCCACTCCGCGTCGCGGCGCGCCAGGTAGTCGTTCACGGTGACGACGTGGACGCCGCGTCCGGCCAGGGCGTTGAGGTAGCAGGCGAGGGTGGCCACCAGGGTCTTCCCCTCGCCGGTCTTCATCTCGGCGATCTTGCCCTGGTGGAGGACCATGCCGCCGAGCAGCTGGACGTCGAAGTGGCGCATCCCCAGGGCTCGCACCCCGGCCTCGCGGACCAGGGCGAAGGCCTCGGGGAGGACGTCGTCGAGCGGCCGCCGGTTCCCCTGGACCTCCTCCTTCCAGCGCGCCGTGAGGCGGGGGAACTCCTCGGCCGGCGTCCGCTGGAAGCGGGGCTCGAGCTCGTTGATGCGCGCCACCAGCGGGCGGAGCTTCTTCAGCTCGCGCTCGTTCTTGGTGCCGAGGATGTGCTTCAGGACGGTGTTCAGCATCCGGCTTCCTTCCGAGGCGCGGCCGCTCCAGGCCGCGCGCCCCCGGCGACGGCAGCGCCGCCCCTTCCTATGGCGCCGCGCCGCGGAAACGCAACCCGCGGCTCCCGGCGCGTCCTCCCGAAGCCTACTCGAGGACGAACTTGCGCGGGTTTTCCGGCACCCCGTTCACCCGCACCTCGTAGTGGAGGTGCGGCCCCGTGGACTTCCCGGTGTTGCCGACGTGGGCGACGCGCGTGCCGCGCTTCACCTGGTCGCCGAGGTTCACGAGGATCTGGTGGAGGTGGCCGAAGCGGGTCTTCACGCCGAAACCGTGGTCGATGACGAGGACGTTGCCGTAGCCGCCCTCCCACCCCTTGAACACCACGGTGCCGTCGGAGGGGGCGACGACGGGCCGCCCGTGGTCGGTGGCGATGTCGAGGCCCTCGTGCATCCTGTGCTCGGCGTTCACCGGGTCGTGGCGCGGGCCGAACTCGCTCGTGGCCCAGCCCCGGGTCGGGAGGAGAGAGGGGGTGGAGGCCAGGAGGGAATCGCGGTCGTCGAGGTACTCCTGGAGCTCCCGCAGGCTCCGCTCGCGCCGATCGGCGTGGCTCCCGAGCGCGGCGACGCGCACCGGAAGCGCCGCCAGGCCCTGGCTCGCCGCCGGCGGCGGCCCCTCTCGCGGAACGTCGGGGCCGGCGATGGGGCCGATGGCCAGGGCTCGCTCCGGGTCCTCGTTGCGCGTCACCGCGGTCCGCAGCCGCTGGTCGTAGCGCTCCACCCGCTCCACGGTCGCGGCCACGGCGGCCAGCCGGTCCTTCACCTGGCCCATGAGCGCGCGGAGCTCGGCGTTCTCGGCGCGGAGGGCGCGGTTCTCCCCGGCCTCGGGAAGCAGCGAGAGGTAGTGGCCGAGGATGACGACGCCAGCCAGCGCCACCGCCCCGACGATCGCGCCGCCCTGCAGGAGCAGACGCCGCGGCAGGTGCAGCCGGCGCACCGGCTCGGCGTGCTGTCCCACGACGAGGACGGTGAGCTGTCGAGTCTTGCCCGTCATCCGGATCGCTTCTGCGGAACTCCCCGTCCCGTGTGTGCTCGAAGCACACCGGGTACCCGTTGGCACAACCGTCGACCCGGGCGACCGGTAGCAGAAGGGTGACGCCCAGTCAATTGAATTCCCGACGATTCCGGGGCGTTGCGCCGTTTCGGGGGCACCCGGCCGGTCGCCGCGTCGCTGCCCCATCATGCAAGGGCCCGGCCGAGCCGTGGGCCCGCGGCGGCGCCGTCAGCCGCTCGGCGCCGGGTCCGCGAGCAGCCCGCCCTCCTCGACGCGCGCCGCCGCATCGCCGAAGTCCTCCTCGGAAAGCTCGCGGAAACGCCGGATCACCTCGCCGGCGGGATCCCGCCTGGGCCCTCCCGGCCGGTCCTGCCGAAAGGCGTGGATGCGTCCGCCCCGGAAGGCACCATCCGGCCCCAGGCGGACCTCGAGGACCGGCGCGAGGCCGTTGGGACCCATGAGGTTGAAGGCGTCCCAGGTCGCGAAGTTCCCGAGCGAGTAGGCGACGAGCCGCCCGCGGTAGAGCTCCAGCCCGCGGACCACGTGGGGCCCGTGGCCGAACACCAGCGCGGCTCCGGCGTCGACGGCGGTCCGCGCGAAGGCGCGCAGGTCGCCTCGCTCCTCGCCGTAGAAGCTCTCGGCTCCCGCCGGGACGTGCTGCGCGCCCGCCCCCTCGGCGCCGCCGTGGAAGGAGACGACCACCAGGTCGCCGCTCGCGGCGGCGGCGGCGACGAGCGCGCGCACCCCGTCGAGGTCGCGCAGGTCGTTGGTCGCGTCGCTGGTCGCGAAGGCGACGAGCCGGACGCCGCGGCCCCGGACGAGGAAGTGCGCCTCGTCGCCGGGCTCGCCCGCGTGACCGACGCCGGCGGCGTCGAGGGCGCGGCGCGTGCTCGCCCTCCCCTCGGCGCCGAAGTCCCCGGCGTGGTTGTTGGCGAGGCTCATGGCCGCGAAGCCGGCGGCGCGGAGAAGCGCCGCGTAGCGCGTGGGCATTCGAAAGGCGTAGCAGCGGCCGGGCTTCGAGCCGGCGCACTTCGACGTCTCCCCGCCGTCGATCATGGGGCCCTCCAGGTTTCCGAACGCGAGGTCGGCGGCGGCCAGGACCGGCGCCGCCTCGGCCAGGAGGCCCTGGGCGTCGTCGGGCGGGAGGCCGGACTCGTCCGGCCAGCTCGAGCCGAGCATGACGTCGCCGACGAGGGCGAGCCTGATCTCGCCGGCCGGGACCCCCTCACCCTGGCCCTCTCCCCCGCTGAGCGGGGGAGAGGGAACCTGCTCGTCGGTCGCGTTCGCGCCGCTCTCGCAGCGTTCGGGGACCGGTCTCGCGGTCGGCCGCTGCGCCGCCGTCGCGCACGCCAGCGCCGCCGCCGCCAGGATGGGAGCCGCCCGCATCGTCACTCGGCCAGGAACCGCCGCGGGTTCTCCGGCACGCCGTTGACGATGACCTCGTAGTGGAGGTGCGGGCCGGTGGACCGCCCGGTGTTCCCCACGGCGGCGATGTGCGCGCCGCTGGCCACGCGCTCGCCGGGCGAGACGAAGGTCTCGGAGAGGTGGCCGTAGCGCGTCCGCACGCCGTGTCCGTGGTCGAGGACCAGGACCTTTCCGTAGCTCCCCTCCACGCCCACGAAGGCCACCGTTCCCTCGGAGGGGGCGCGCACCGGCGCGCCGTGGGGCGTGGCGATGTCGAGGCCGCGGTGCATGGCGGTCTCGGCGCTCTGGGGGTCGACGCGCACGCCGAACTCGCTCGTGATCCAGCCGCGGGCCGGCCAGCCGCCGGGCGCGGCGGCCAGGAGCGGCCGCCCCCCCTCCAGCCAGGCGTGGAGCTCGGCGTTCGCATCCGGCGCCGCGGCTCCGCCCGACCCCGCCAGCGCCCCCGGCGCACCCGCGCCGGCGGGCGGCGCGCCGCCCGGCTCCCCCGGGCCCGCGGCCTGGCCCTTCTCCGGATCCTGGAGGTGCGACACCGCCGACCGGAGCCGGGCGTCGTAGCCCTCCACCCGCTCGAGCGTCGCCGACATGTGGGCCACCTTCTCCTGGACCAGGAGCACCTGCGAGCGAAGCTGCGCGTTCTCCTCGCGCAGCACCCGGTTCTCGCTCGCCGACCCCAGCAGGGAGAAGTAGTGGGCCACGCCGAGCAGCCCCAGGAGGCCCGCGCCCCCGGCGGCCCATGCGGCGCGCTCGAGGAGGCGGCGCGGCAGGCGGAAGCGGCGCACCGCCTGCGAGTGGTCGCTCACCACGATGACCGTGTAGAGCTGCGTCGGCGGCTTCGGCGGGTCGACCATGGGGCTCCCGCCCCGCAGGGCGGAGCGGCCGCTAGTCAACGTGGACCACGACGACGGTGATGTTGTCGTCGCCGCCCCGGTCGTTGGCGAGCTCCACCAGCCGCCGCGGCGCCTCGTCGAGCGAGCTCTGCCCCACCACCTCGGCGATCTCGCCGTCCTCGACGAGGTTGGAGAGCCCGTCGCAGCAGACCACCAGCCGGTCGCCCGGCTCCACCTCGAGCCCGAGGAGGTCCACCGAGACCTGCTCCTCGAAGCCCACCGACCGGGTGATGATGTTGCGGAAGCGGCTGGTGCGCGCCTCCTCGGGCGTGATGGCGCCGGCCTTGAGCTGCTCGTTGACCAGCGAGTGGTCCTCCGAGACCTGGAAGAGCGTTCCCTGGCGCAGCAGGTAGCAGCGGCTGTCGCCGACGTGGGCCACGAAGCCGTTCTTGCCGGCGAGGAGGAGGGAGGTGACGGTGGTTCCCATCCCCTGCAGCTCCGGGTTCCCCTGGGCCGCCTGGAAGATGCTGCGGCAGGCCTTCTCCACCGCCTGGCGCAGCACCTCGCGCAGGGGGTGGTCCTCGAGGGGCCGGTCGGCCTGCATGACCGCGGGATCGCGCTCCCGCGCCGCGCGGAGGTCGTCGCGGATGGTCTCGACGGCGATGCGCGAGGCGGTGCCGCCGCCCTGGTGGCCGCCCATTCCGTCGGCGACGACGTAGAGGCAGAGGTCGTCGTCGACCATGAGGGAATCCTCGTTGTGATCCCTCTTGCGGCCGACGTCGGTGAGACCTCTGGAGGAGACGTTCATCGAGGCGGGCCGAGCGTATTGCATGGCTGCTCCGCCGGTCAACGACGCCGAGGGCCGGCGCGGAGCGCGCCCGAGCCGGCTCTGGCGACGATGTAGGAGCCCCGACCCGTCCGGATCCTAGCGCCCCGCCTCGTCCGCCGGGCGCGCCCGGCGCCGCTGCGCCGGGACCGTCCGGGCGGCGGCGATGAGGGCGCCGGCGTGCTCGAGGGCGGAGTCGGTGACCGTGAGGCCCGCCAGCATCCGCGCCACCTCCCCTCGCTTCTCCTCCGCCTTCTCGAGGGGCACGACCCGGACGGAGGTGCGTCCCCCGGCGACGCGCTTCTCGATCCTGAAGTGTCGGTCGGCGAAGGCGGCCACCTGCGGCAGGTGGGTGACGCAGACCACCTGCCGGCCCCGCGACACCTCGGAGAGGAGGCGGCCGACCTGCTCGGCGACCGCGCCGCCGATCCCGGCGTCGACCTCGTCGAAGACGTAGGTGGGCACCGGGTCGGTCCGCATGAGCGCCCGCTTCAGCGCCAGGAGCACGCGGGAGAGCTCGCCGCCGGATGCGACCCGCGCCAGGGCTCGCGGCGGCTCGCCGGGGTTCGCGGCGATGAGGAGGGCCGCCCGCTCCGCGCCGTCGGGCCCGAGCCGCGCCCCCCCGTGGTCCAGGCCGCCGTCGGGCGGGAGGAAGGCGACCTCGAGGGCGCAGCGGCCCATGGCCAGGGCCTCGAGCTCCCGCTTCACGGCGCGCGCGAAGTCGCCCGCCGCCTCGCGCCGCCCCGCCGAGAGCTCGGCGGCGAGCGCCGCGGCGCGGGGCCCGCAGTCCTCGATCTCGCGGGCCAGCGCCTCGAGCCGCTCCCCGCCGCCCTGGGCCGCCGCCAGCTCCCGGCGCATCTCCTCGCGGCGCCCCAGCGCCGCCTCGAGCGACCCGCCGTGCTTGCGAGCGACGAGGCGGAGCAGCTCGAGCCGCTCCTCCACCGCCGCGAGCCGCTCCGGGTCCCCGCCCAGGCCGTCGGCGTAGCGCGCCAGCTCGCGCCCCGCCTCCTCGACCTCGGCGGCGGCGGAGCGGAGGAGCCCGGCCGGCCCCTCGAGGCGCGGGTCGGTGTGCGCCGCCTCGGAGAGCGTCCGGAGCGCCCGGCCGATGCGCTCGGCGGCGCTCCCCTCCTCGCCGTAGATCGCCCCCTCGGCGGACCGCGCGGCCTCCGCCAGCCTCTCCGCGGCGACGAGCACCTTCCGCTCCTGCTCCAGCGCCGCACCCTCGCCGGGCCGGGGATCGGCCGCCTCGAGCTCGCGGAGCTGGAAGGCCAGGTAGTCGGCGCGCCGCGCCCGCTCCGCCTCGCCGGCCAGGAGCGCGTCCCGCTCGCGCACCCGCCCCGCGAGCGCCTCGAAGGCCTCGCGGTAGCGCGCCGCCAGGCGGCCGGGACCGGCCAGGCCGGCGGCGGCGTCGAGCAGCGCGAGGTGCGTCGCCTCGTCGAGGAGCGAGACGTGCTCGTTCTGCCCCGAGAGGTCGACGAGGCCGCGCATCGCCTTCTCCAGCATCCCCACGGTGACGAGCGACCCGTTCACGAAGGCCCGGCCGCGCCCCTGGCGACTGAGCGTGCGCCGCACCAGCAGCTCCCCGCCCTCGCCGCGCGGGATCCCGGCGGCATCGAGCCGCGCGAAGGCCGCGTGCTCCGCCGGAAGCTCGAAGAGCGCCTCCACCGAGGCCTCCTCGGCCCCTTCCCGGAGGACGTCGGAGCCCATCCGGCCGCCGAGGACGAGGTGGAGGGCGTCGACGAGGAGCGACTTCCCGGCGCCGGTCTCGCCGGTGAGGACGTTGAGGCCCGGTCCGAACCGGACCTCGGCCTGGTCGACGATGGCCAGGCCGGAGATGCGCAGCGTCGTGAGCATGCAGCCGCATGCTGCCACCTTCCCCTGACACTGTGCAAGCTTTCAGTGGTCGGGGCGTTCAGCTCCGGTCGCGCCCGGCCCCGGCCACCGCTATGTTCCCGCGATGCCGACCGAGCACGACGGGCGCGTCGCCCGCCTCCAGGAGGCGCTCCGCCTCCGGGGGCTCGACGCCGCCCTCCTCCTCCAGGCCGCCGACGTCTTCTACTACACCGGAACGCGCCAGGACGCGGCGCTCTGGGTGCGCGCCGGGGACGAGCCGCTGCTCCTGGTCCGGCGGAGCCTCGCCCGGGCGCGCGAGGAGTGCCGCCTGCGGGACGTCCGGCCCCTTCCGCCGGGCCGGGACCTCCCGGCGGCGCTCGGCCCGGCGAGCCGGGTGGGCATGACCTTCGACGCGGTCCCGGTGGAGGTGCAGCGCCTCTGGGCGGACGCGCTCCCCGGCGCGGAGCTGGTCGACGTCTCGGCGGCGGTGCGCGACCAGCGGAGCCAGAAGAGCGCGGCCGAGATCGAGCGGATGCGGGCCACCGCGCGCATGCTCTGCGACGCCTACCGCGAGATCCCGTCGTTCCTGCGGCCCGGGGTGCGCGAGCTCGACCTGGCCGCCGAGCTCGAGTACCGGATGCGCAAGGGAGGCAACGAGGGCGCTCCCCGGCTGCGCCGCTTCAACCAGGAGCTGTTCATCGGCCTGGCGGTGGCGGGCCCCGCGGCGGCCATGCCGGGCGGGTTCGACGGCCCTCTGAACGGGCGTGGCCTCTCGCCGGCGGCGCCGAACGGCGCCTCGCGGCGCCCCGTGCCGCGCGACGCGCCCATCCTCTTCGACTACACCGGCATCATGGGCGGTTACATCGTGGACATGACGCGCCTGGCGGTGATGGGCCGCCTGGCGCCGGGGCTGGAGCGGGCCTTCGGCGTCGCGCTCGAGATCCAGGCCGAGCTCGTGCGCCGCCTCGTCCCCGGCGAGATCCCCTCGCGCCTCTGGGGTCGGGCGAAGGAGATGGCCGAGGCCGCGGGCCTGGGCTCCTGCTTCATGGGCCCGCCCGGGGCCCAGGCGCGCTTCGTTGGCCACGGGGTGGGGCTCGAGCTCGACGAGCTGCCGGTGCTGGCGTCGGGCTTCGACGCGCCGCTGCGGGAGGGGCAGACGGTGGCCCTGGAGCCCAAGTTCGTCTTCCCGGACCTGGGCGCGGTCGGGATCGAGAACACCTGGGCCGTGGCGCCGGGGGGCGGCGTCCGGATCACGGAGCTCCCGGACGACGTCATCCGCGTGTAGCCACGCCCTACGCGGCCGCGGTCGTGAACCGGAGCGGCACGCCGGCGCGCCCGCCGACTTCCCAGACCAGGCCGTCGGGTGCGGTCCCCGACACGCGCACCCAGCCCATGTGCACGCCGCGCAGGTGATGAGGCTCGCAGAGCGCGACCATGTTCTCCGGCACGTCTTCGCCGCCCTGCGAGCGGAAGCGCACGTGGTGGGCGTGCGCCGCCGGGCGCGAGCAGCCCGGGACCTGACACCAGCCGCCGTCCCGCTCGATGACGCGTCGCTCGAGCGTGTTCCTGCGATCGAGCGCTGGCCCCCAGGTCGTGACGAAGTGCTCGGCCAGGTGCGCCAGACACCCCGCCGGGTCGCGGCAGGCGACCGGAGAGCCACAGGCGGCCCGCAGCGCAGCCCCCACGAGCGCCGCCACCCGGGCCGGCACCCGCGCCTCGAGCCGGCCCCGAGCACACGCCTGCGCGTCGCAGGCGGCGTCGACCTCCCGCTCCAGGACGGCGCAGCTCGCCTTCCCGGCCTGGCGGATCCACTGGTTCACGGTGCGACCGTCGGCGACGCCTGCGACCAGGCGGGCCTTCTCGTACGACAGCTCTCCTCTCTCGAGGGCGTAGCGGAGCTGCGGCAGCTCCTCCAGCCGGCGCTCCAGCCACACCCGCTGCTCGACCGAACGCACGCCCATGCCCAGCCGCTCCCGGGTGTAGTGGGCGAAGGAGGCGAAGCCCAGCTCCCAGGAGCAGCGGTGCCGGACGAAGAGGCGCACCACCGCGCCGAAGACGAGGTCCCACTCCGACCGCTGGTGGACCAGCTCCCGCAGCCGGGCGTCGAGCGCGGCGGCGTCGCTCCCCGCCAGGCCCGGCGCGGCCACCGGGTCGACCGCCTCGAGCCAGTCCCAGCGCCGCGTCTCGGTCTCCAGGAGCCGCTCCATCTCCTCCGCAGCCGGGTGGCGCGGCCTCGCCCCGCCGTCCTCGCTCCCGTCGAGGTCGCAGGGGTGGGAGCCCAGGAACTCCTGCGCCATGGCCTCGAGCCGCTGCCAGGGGAGAGCCCCCCGGCCGAGGAGCTCGCCCGCGAGCCGCATCGCCTCGTCGACGACGGCGCGATCCTCGGGGCGCAGCGGGATCGAGAGGCGCGTCCAGGGCTTCTCCGCGGCCTCCGGGCCCGCCGCCGCCCCCGGCGCCGCGCCCCGCGCCGCACCCGGCGCGTATCCGGCGCGCGCCCGTGCCACGGCTGCTCGAAGAGCCCGCACCGACAGCGTCCCCGCGAGCAGGAGCCACGACCGCTCGTCGTTTCCGCTCGCGACCGGCAGAACCTCGAGCGCCTTGCGCGCCGACAGCCGGCCCTCGCGGACCGCATCCCGCAGGAGCGGCCGACCGCGCAGCTCCCGGGCCAGCCGGGCCATGGCCCGCGCCGTGCTCGCCGGCAGGCCCAGGCAGTCCCGGGCGTAGTCGGAGAGCTTCGAGTACCCGAGCGGCATGAGCCCGTCGCCGTCGGCCAGGGCGGCGAGCCCCTCGCCGATGGCGAGGTCGAGCGCCTCGCGGCCGCGCGCCAGGGAGGTGAGCAGCCGGTCGATCGGGATGGAGGCCTCGCCGCCGAAGAGGTCCGGGTGCTCGTGCGGCTGCCGGGGCCTGAAGTGGTCGATCTCCTGGAGGAGCGAGGCCAGCCGCGCCGGGAAGGACGCGGCGACGCGGTCGGCGTCGCCGGGCGGGGTCGCGGTGACGGGAATCGCCTCGCTCACAGCCAGATCCTGACACGCCGCTCTGACATCCTGGCAGTGCGGGACGCACTCCCGGAGAGATCGTCCTCGCCGGACGAGCGGGTTGCGGAAGGCGCGGCGCGGGGCACCCGGGCGATCCGGGGCCGCCCCGGAGCTCACGGCGCCCGCGTCGGGCGCCGGAGACCTTCACAGCCCGAGCCGCTCGCGCAGCTCGCGCGCCGTGAGTAGCTGCACGTATACCGGAGTGCCCACGTCGAAGAGCCTGGCGCGGGAAAGCGACCCCACGACCACCGGCGCGAAGCCCGCATCCTCGACGAGGCGCGACGCGACCGCCAGCGCCTCCGGATCGTCGCCCGCGACGGGGATGGCGACCCTCTCCCCGGCGCGGTGCGCCTCGGCTCGCAGGATCCGGTGGCTGATGGCGTTGAAGGCGCGCACCAGGCGGACTCCGGGCAGGAGCTCCGCGGACGCGACCCCGGTGCCCTTCCGGCGCGCCTCGACCGCCATCTCGCCGTCGCGCTCGGGATAGGGATTGCCGGTGTCGAGGACGACCTTGCCGGCGAGCTCCGGCGCCAGGTCGCGGCCCACCTGCGGCAGCGCCCCGTAGGGCACCGAGACGAGGACCACCTCGCCGAAGACCGCCGCCTCTCGCGGCGTTCCGGCCCGGGCCCTGGGGCCGAGGGAGCGCGCCAGGCCCTGGAGCTCCTCCGGGTGGCGCGACGAGATCAGGACCTCGTGGCCCGCCTTCCCCCACAGCGAGGCGAGGGTGCCGCCGATCCTGCCCGCCCCGACGACGCCGATCTTCATCGGCCGGACATCTTGCCTGGGCGCAGCGCTCGCGGCGGCGGCGCAGCCAGCGGCGGCGAGCACCAGGGCCAGGGCGGCGAGCGGCACCGCCTCCAGGGTGCGACCGGGGAACCGCTTCGTCATCGGGGCCTCCTTCGCCATCGGGCCTGCCTCGTTCACCGGTGGGGGCCCTTCTCCAGATCAGGGGAAGGTCGCCAGTCCCAGGCTGGCGCCGAAGCTCACGTTCGGTCCTGGGAAGGCGAACTTCGTGCCGCCCGGCAGGTTCTTCTCTCGCTTCAGGTGATCCTCGCCGACGGGATGGACGAGAAAGCCGGCCCAGATGAGCCCGTCCACGACCCGACCCAGCCCGAACTGCGCGTAGGCGCCGAAGCCGAAGCCGTGGCCGAGGAGCGTGTTGTACCGGTAGCCGCCCGTGAGGCCGAGGAGGGTGGTGGGGCGGGGGGTCAGCAGGCGCAGGTACAGGTCGGGCGAGATCTGGAGGCTGCTGTGGAAGGAGAGGTCGACGTTGGATCCGCCGCGGTCGATGGCCAGGAGCAGCGGGGCCCAGCCGGCCGAGGCGCGCAGGCCCACGTCCTTCGTCCCCAGGGCCAGGCCCGCGCCGAACCCGGTGTAGGGCCCCAGGTGCAGGAGGAGCCCGAGGGGGCCGCGGTCGCCGGCGGGCGGGGGCGGCGCCTCGACCGCCGCACGCTCGGCCGCGGGCTGGGGCGGTTGCTGCAGGCTCGGTCCGGCCGGCTGACCTGGCTCGGCCTGGGCCGACGCCTGCCCCGGCCGCCCCAGCGCCACGACGGAGACCGCGGCCCAGCACACCAGCCGCCCCGCGCGTGATCCGATCGCTCGGCGCATGCTCCCCCTCCCGGGCGGATTCACTCGTTCCCGGCGAGGAGACCACGCCGCCGCTCGCCTGTCACCAGGAGAGCGTGCCAGCGCGCCGGCGGCGACTTGCCGGGGCCGCGCGTTGGAATCTTGCGGAGCGGTCCGGCGGCGTGCAACGCTGCGCTGCGAAGCGTGCTCGTCGGGAAGCACATGGTCGCTGCCGCCCGGTCACCGGCCGACCGCGCCGGGCCGACCGACCCGGCGGCGTCTGGCCGCGCCGAGGGCGGGCGCGCCGGGAACCCCCGCTTCGACGTCGTGGAGTGGCCATGATCGCCTGGTCCCTTCTCGTCGTCGCGATGCTCGCGGCGCCGAAGCCGATCGACAAGGACGGCCAGCACCCCGCGGGCGTCTACCGGCTTCCTTGCGGCGCGTCGGGTGACACGCCTCTGGACCCCGGCGTTTACGGCGGGAAGGTCTCCCGGGGAGAGGTCGTCCAGTCCTCGGTTTCCGACAATCCCCGGGCGATGTTCGGGGAAGGGAGGATGGTCGTTCCGGCCGGCGAGGCCTGGAGGCACTGCCGCCCGGTGGTCCTGACTCCCGGCACCTGGTTCGTGGTCACCCAGACGACCAAGGTCCGGTGGGTCAACCGCCTCAGCTTCGGCACGATGTACCAGCGGGATACGACCACCAAGGTCGTCACCCGCACCTTCACGATCGTCGTTCCCGGCGATCCCCTGAAGCCGCCGCCGTGCGCCTGCGAGAACCTCGACGAGCTGCGGCAGCTGCTCGCGGAGAAGAAGGCCCAGCAGAAGCTCTGGTCCGAGGTGGCGGCGGAGCTCGCGGCGGAGGGCAACCGCTTTCCCTCCCCGAAGGCCCAGGTCGGGGACGCGAAAGCCCGCTACCGGAAGAAGCTCGAGAACGCGTTCCCGGGGAAGGAGTGGACGCAGGTCGGCGGGGTGAACGAGGACCTCGAGCCGGTCGCGCCCAGCCGGGGCCCCTGCGACCTGGTGTCGCGCTCGACGGCGGCCCACGAGCAGGCGCACGTGGAGGAGGCGAGGAAGACCGGAGCGCAGGACGCGCTCAGAATCGGCCAGCGCTGGGCCGAGGTGGAGATGCGCTGCCACGCCGTGCAGGTCGCGTTCCTCGAGAAGGAGATCGCGGCGCTGGCCGCTGACCTGGAGTGTCCCGGATCCTAGTCTAGACGCAATGCCGCTCACTTAGCGGCCTGCCGCTTGAGGGGGTAGCTGCTCATCTTGATCTTCACGGCTCTGGGGTAGCGTCGTTGTGAGCGCCTGGGCGGCAGAACGAAGCGCAGGACCTCGGAGCGCAGTTCGCGGAGGTGGCGCGGGATCGCTCCGGGCTTGGCGACGGCGCACCAGAGCCACTCGTCGCGGATGAGGCGGAGCGCCATCACGAAGCTGATCTGGTTCGGAGGCACGCGGGCCTCCTCGGCGATGCGCACCATTTCGAGCCGCACCAGGTTGTAGGCGAGGGCCACGCCCCACAGCTCCTGAGCAACGCCAGTTGGCCTGCGGCTGCGGATCGCCTCCTGGCGATCGAGCATGTCCGTCTTGACCTCGTCGTAGCCGAGTTCCATGTCCCAGCGCTCGTGGTAGAGCTCGGCCATCTCGGCCGCTGGGTATCGCTCGGAGTCGACGAGCGAGGTGAGCAGGACCTGGGGAGGAAAGCCGCGCCGCTGGTAGCGAACGGCCCGGGCCTCCCAACGCCTCGGGAGTGTAGGATTCGCCGCCCGAGCCTGATGGTTCACCTCCATCTCGACGAGGTCGTCTCCGGGGCCGAGCTTGCGCACGACTCGCCATCGCAAGTTTCGCTTGGCACGGATGAGCCAGTGCCGGTTCACGCCGTGGCTCGCCAGGGGGCCGAGGACGTTTGCGTCGTAGAAGTTCCGGTCCACGATGACGAGCGCGTTGTCCGGAACCTGCGGCCAGAGGCTTCTCGCGTAGACGGTCTCGCCCACTGCGTACGGACCGAATCTCGCCGCCGCCAGCAGATGCGTTCGCAGCGTCATCAGTGTGACGATGCGCACCTGCGGGTACCCAGAGTCGCCACGGGGGCCTCTCTGCCCACCGAAGTGCTGGCGGTTCTCGGGCGAGTCCGGTACGCGCGCCGTCGTCCCGTCCACGCCGTAGAGAGCGAGCCCGCGCCAGGCGTACTGGCGCGCGCTTTCGTGCGCCCACTTCTCGGAGCAGCGCTCGAAGAGCCAGCGCACCGGCTCTTCGCCGAGCCGGCACCTCGCCTGCACCACCGCGCTCGGCGCTGGAGTCGGACCGCGGGGCCCAGGTAGCGCCAGGTCGAGCTTCGCCACCACCTCGTCGATGGGGCGATTGCGGTACAGTGCCATCCCGAGGACCAGCCAGATGACCTGCTCGGCTGGCAGGCGGCGCCGCCGCAAGGTCGCCGTCCCCGTCGCCTCCAGCGCCTCCTCGATCCACGCCGGATCGATGCTCTCTCGAACACGGTCGAAGGCACCCTCGGCCAACTCCTGCTCAGCGATGACCCGACCAGCGAGGCGGCGAGATGCCATGGGATCACCCTCCGGGCGATCCCCGCATCATGATCACCTGTCCGGCCTCCGCAAGATCGGCCGGAAAACCCCATTCAGTCCCATCGGTTGGCTGCTAACCGATCGGCATTGGGGCTAGGCGAGGGAATCCGCGAGGAGGAGGCGCGCCTTCTCCCAGTCCCGGCGCACCGTCCTCTCGGCGACGTCGAGGACGGTCGAGATCTCGGACTCGGTGAAGCCCGCGAAGTAGCGGAGCTCGACCACCTGGGCCATGCGCGGCTCGAGCTTC
>DATBLK010000109.1:0-6305 GCA_036555405.1 Anaeromyxobacteraceae bacterium | reverse complement strand
CCTCGACCCCGGCGGCGACCTCGCCGGCCTCTCCGCCGGCGGCGCCGCGCTCCTGGGCGCCGGCGCCGCGGTGCTCGGGCCCCTCGGCGACCTCGTCGAGTCGATGATGAAGCGGGCCGTGGGCGTGAAGGACTCGGGCCGGCTCATCCCCGGCCACGGCGGCCTCCTCGACCGCATCGACGCGCTCCTCTTCGTGGCCCCGTGGGTGTGGCTCTTCGCGGCGATGCGCTGAGCCGGTGCGACCCGGTGCCGGGCGCGCTCGACACCAGCCCCGCCGCGGTGCTTCAATCCGACGGAGGCGCCATGCGCACCCACCTCCTCGCCGCCGCGGCGTGTCTCCTCGCGGCCGCGGCGCGAGCCGACGACCCCGACCCCAGGCTCTACGCGCCGCCGCGGGCCGACACCAGCGCCACCGTCTACGCCTGCACCGTGGAGACGCTGATCTCGGGCCGGGACTGCGTCTTCGAGGGGCAGGCGCCGCCCGCCCTGGAGGCGGTGCGCCAGGCCCGGGAGAACGGCCGCGCGGCGGCTTCCCTGGCCGACCGCGCCTGCGGCCGGGCCGCACGCCTGGCGACCGAGTCCCGGCCCGACGGAGCCGTCCTCTCCGCCTGCAGGCGGGACTTCGGCGAGCGGGCCGCCGGCTGCGCCGCCGACGGCTCGGCGCCCCTCCTCGACGCCGAGGGGCGCTTCGGCGCCGGGGCTCGCGCCTGCTACGCGGCGATGTCGCAGGTGCTGGCGCGGACCCGGCTCATGGCCTCGGCCACGGGCGCCTGCTGCCGCTGCCTCGCGGCGAGCGGCTGCGTGCGCTCGGGCGAGCAGTGCAACCGCGCCCTGGCGCGCGGCGCCGGCGCGCCGTCGGCCTGCATGGCCCGGAGCTGCGCCGAGAGCTGCGGCGCCTTCCTCCCGGCGGAGCCGCCGCCCGGGCCGCCCCCGGGCCGGAAGGCCGCCCTGCCCCTCGACCGCAGCGCCGAGCCGAGGAACCTCTGAACGACCGATCATGACCCGACTCCTCCCGCTCGCCGCGGCCGCCCTGGTCGCCTGCGCCACCGGCTCCACTCCCGGCGGCAAGGAGCCCTTCCCGGGCGCCGCGCCGGCGGCGGCGCCAGGCGCCCGCGCCGAGCCCGCGCCCGCAGCCCAGGCGGCGCCCAGCTCCGCGGACCTCGCGAACCCCCGCGCCGTCGCGGCGCGAAGCACCCGGCCCGAGGGCTGCGAGGCCGCGGCTCGCGCCGCCCAGGCGGTGTCGCGCGACCGCGCCTGGGAGGTCCTGCGCGCCTGCGTCGAGCGCGGCAACTTCACGCTCATCCGGCGGCTCCTCGACGGCGCCTGGGATCCGGAGCTGCAGGCCAGGGGCGACGCCGCTTCGGTCATCGCCCGCGTGGTGGCGGCACGCGGCGGCGACGTGTACGGCGACCTCAATCTCCTGAGACAGCGGCGCATCCCCATCTTCGGCCTGGCGCCGGCGGCGGGCCACCCCGAGCTCTACCAGGGACGCCTCCTCCTGGTCCGGGCTCGCGTCGACGACGTCCGGACGGAGAAGGGAAAGACGACGGTGCGCCTCTCCGAGTTCGCGCTCGCCGGCCAGGTGAAGTTCGTCGAGGACGACAGCCGCACGGCGCGGCGCAGCTCCAGCCGCGGCGCCGCGTCGGGGGAGTACAGGACCAGCCGCCACGGCAGCGGCTCGGGCAGGGCGGAGTTCACCCGGTCCGGCGAGAGCTACGTGACGAAGGAGTCGAAGCGCCTCGAGAACACGCCGCAGGAGACCGGGATCCAGGCGCTCGCCCGGCTCCCCGCAGCCGACCCGTTCTTCGAGCCCGGTCGCCAGTTCGTGGTCCTGGCCCGCTTCGACGGCGTGCGCGAGGTCCCGGGCGAGGAGGAGGACGAGAAGGAGGTCGTGAGGCTGCCCGTCCTCTCCGTCATCACCTACGCGGAGCCGAACCCGAACGTGGTGGAGTAGCGATCGGGGTACGGGGGGGCGGTCGCGGCCGAGGTCCCGGTCGGAGTAGTCTCCCCCGCCGATGAAGCGCATCGCCATCCTGGGCTCCACCGGGTCCGTCGGCGTCCAGGCGCTCGACGTCGTGGCGCGCCACCGCGATCGCTTCGAGGTGGTGGCGCTCGCCGCCAACCGGAACGCCGAGCGCCTCGCCGAGCAGGTGCGGGCCTTCCGACCGCGCTTCGCGGCGCTCGCCGACGCGGCGGCCGACGGCGAGCTCCGGCGGCTCCTCGGCCCCGGGGGGCCCGAGGTCCTCCCGCCCGCCACCGGCGCCGCCGCCATCGCGGCGCTCCCCGACGTGGACTTCGTCCTCGCCGCCATCTCCGGCGGCGCCGGGTTGCGCTCCACCGCCGCCGCCGTCGAGGCCGGAAAGGCCGTGGGGCTCGCGAACAAGGAGTCCCTGGTCCTCGCCGGGGAGCTCCTGGTGCGCCGCGCCGCCGAGCGCGGGGCCACCCTGCTCCCGGTGGACAGCGAGCACAGCGCCATCTTCCAGTCGCTGCTGGGCCACAACCGCGGCGAGGTGCGGCGCCTCCTCCTCACCGCCTCGGGGGGACCGCTCCGGACGTGGAGCGCGGAGCGCATCGCGGCGGCGACGCCGGCCGAGGCGCTGCGCCACCCGAACTGGTCGATGGGCGACAAGATCACCGTCGACTCGGCGACCTTGATGAACAAGGGGCTCGAGGTGGTCGAGGCGCGCTGGCTCTTCGACATCGACCCGCGCCGCATCGACATCGTGGTCCACCCCGAGTCGGTGGTCCACTCCATGGTGGAGTACATCGACGGGTCGGTGGTGGCGCAGCTCGGCGTCTCCGACATGCGCGGCCCCATCAGCTACGCCATGGCGTGGCCGGAGCGGCTCCGGCTCGACCTCCCGCCGCTCGATCTCTCCCGGCTCGGCAAGCTCACCTTCGAGCCGCCCGATCCCTCGCGCTTTCCCGCCTTCACGCTCGCCTACCGGGCGCTGGAGATGGGCGGCACCGGGCCCGCGGTCCTCTCCGGCGCCGACGAGGCGGCGGTGGCCGCCTTCCTCGCGGGCCGCTGCCCCCTCCCGCGCATCGCCCGCATCTGCGAGGAGGTCCTCGAGGCCTGCGTGCCCGAGCCGCTGCGCTCGGTGGAGCAGGCCATCGAGGCCAGCGAGTGGGGGAGGCGCCAGGCGGAGCGACGGGTGGGCGCAGGCTGACACCCCGCGGGGCGGGCCCGGCGCGTGGCGGCGCGCTCGCGCCTGCGCCATTATGGGTGGGACGGCGCACCCGCGCCCGCGCTCTCGATGACCCAGGACCTCCTCCTCAAGGCCGGCTCCATCGTCCTCCTGCTCGGCGGGCTCATCTTCGTCCACGAGCTCGGCCACTTCGCCGTGGCCAAGGCGCTGGGCGTCAAGGTGCTGCGCTTCTCCATCGGCTTCGGCCCGCGCCTGGCCGGTTTCACCCTCGGCGAGACCGAGTACCGCATCGCGGCCCTCCCGCTCGGCGGATACGTGAAGATGGCCGGCGACGACCCCGCCGAGCTGCCGCGGCCCGAGGACCGGGGGCGGGGCTTCCTGGAGCAGGGGCCGGGCCGCCGCTTCCTCATCGCCGCCGCCGGTCCGGCCGCGAACCTCCTCCTGCCCGTGGCCCTGTACTTCGCCGTCGGGCTCCTCCAGAACGGCAAGCCGGTGCCCGGCCCGGTGATCGGGGCGGTGGCGCCCGGCTCGCCGGCGCAGAATGCGGGCCTCCGGCCCGGCGACCGCATCCTCTCGGTGGCGCCCTCCGCCGGGCCGGCGCGCCCGATCCGCTGGTTCTCCGACCTCCGCGACGCGGTGTCGCCTCACCCCGGCGTCCCGCTCACCCTCGAGCTGGAGCGCGACGGCGCCCGCATCGCGCCGGTGGTGGTCACCCCGTCCGCGGAGCGCGAGGCCAACCCCATCGAGGTCACCGTCCGCGGCGTCATCGGCGTGACGCCGGCCTACGCGCCGGCCCTGGTGGCTCCCGTCGCGTCCGGCGCCGCCGGGCCGCTCCTGCCCCTGGACCTGGTGGTGAAGGCCGCGGGGCGGCCGGTGCGGCACATCGGCGAGCTGGAGCGCGCGCTCGCCGCGGCGGGCTGCGCCCCGGTGGAGCTCGAGGTGCTGCGGGAGCGGGCGTTGTCCGTGCCCGGGGCAGCGGTGTCGACCTGGGAGCCGGTGGCCCTGGGGCCGGTGCCGACCTGCGCCGCGGGAGCCCGGTCGATCGAGCCCGCCGACCCGACGCTCGCGACCGTCGTCGGCGAGGTGGCGCCGGGGAGCCCGGCGGCGGCGGCGGGCCTGCGGCGCGGAGACGCCCTCCGCGCCGTGAACGGCAAGCCTGTCCGGTCCTTCCGCGACGTGAACGCGCTCGCCGGCGAGTTCAAGGCCGGCGAGGCCGTCCGGCTCCTCCTCGCCGACGGCCGCCAGGTCTCGCTCGTCCCGGCGGAGCAGCAGGTGCGCGACGACGGAACCGGCGAGCCCGGCCGCCGGCTGGTGCTCGGGTTCTTCCCGCCGCAGCGGTCGGCGATCCAGGGCCAGGCGCTCCTCGCCTCGCAGGTCCCGCTCCGGATCGGACTGGGCGAGGCGGCGGCGCAGGCGACGGGCCACCTCTGGGAGGTGATCCGGCTCACCGTGCTCGGGATCGCGAAGATCGTGCGGGGCGACATCTCCTTCCGCACCGTGGGCGGCCCCATCATGCTCTTCTCCATCGCGGCCCAGGCGGCGGAGGAGGGCTTCGAGAGCTTCCTCTTCAAGATGGCGCTCGTCAGCGCCAACCTCGGGCTCATGAACCTCCTGCCCATCCCGGTGCTCGACGGCGGCCACCTCGCCGGCTGCGCCCTGGAGGCGATCACCCGGCGCCGCGTCTCGGTGCGGGTCCGCGAGATCGCGAACCTCGTCGGGCTCGTGCTCCTGGCCCTGCTGATGATCGCGGTGTTCAAGAACGACATCGCCCGGCTGATGGGGTAGGGGCCGTGCTCGTCGCCGCCGTCGACACCGCCACCCTCACGCTCTCCTGCGCCCTCTGCGAGGTCGCCGGCGCCGAGGCGGAGCTGCTCTGCGACCGCACCGAGCACGCCTCCGTCCGTCCGGCGCCGGGCGGCCCGGCCGGCGGCCACGGCGGCCGGCTTCCAGGCGCGCTCCAGGACCTCCTCGTCGCCGCCGACCGTCGCATCGCCGACCTCGAGGCCTACGCCGTGGGGCTCGGCCCCGGCTCCTTCACCGGGCTCCGCGTCGGCCTGGCGACCTGGAAGGGGCTCGCCTACGCAAACCGCAGGCCCATCGCCGGCGCCTCGAGCCTCATGGCCATGGCCCTGGCGGCGGCGCCCGACGCCGGGGAAGGCGCGCTCCTCGTCCCGCTCCTCGACGCCCGGAAGGGAGAGCTCTACGCCGGCTTCTACCGGGTGCGCCGGGGCAAGTTGGAGGCGGCGGCGCCCGAGGCGGCGCTCGGCCCCCAGGCGCTCCTGGAGCGGGCGGCGGCCCTGGCGCTCGGCGGCAGCGAGCCGCTCGCCTTCGGCGAGGGGTACCAGGCCCACCGCGCTGCGCTCCAGGGACGGCTGCCCTTGCTGGAGACGGCGCTCTCGACCCCGCCCGCCCACGCGGTGGCGCGCCTGGCGGCGGCGCAGCTCGAGGGCGCCGCCTTCGACGCGCCGGCGCTCTACGCGCTCGAGCCCCATTACCTGAGACCCAGCGAGGCGGAGGTGAAGTTCCCCGGCGGCCTCGTTCCGGCGAGGGGGAGGGCGTAGGCTCGCTGAGCATGGGCGCGCTTCACGCCACCTTCCGCCCCGCGGCCCGCCCCGTCGGCCCGGCGCTCCTCGCCGGCGCCGCGGCGGGGGGGCTCCTCGGGGCGCTCCTCGACCTGCCGGCGCTCCTCTTCGCGCTCCTCGGCGCCGCGGCCGCCTTCGTCGCGGTGGCGGCGCGCCACGCGGCCGGGCTCCGGGCGGTGGCGACCGCCGGCGGCCTGCACGTCGCGGGACCCCGCGACCACCCGGCCGTCGGCCTCGAGGCGCGCTGGGAGGAGCTGCGCCTGGGTTTCGGCTTCGCGGTCCGCGCCGACGGCGGCGCGCAGCGCTACGCCATCGTCGCCGACGGCCGGGGCCGGAGCTTCGCCTTCGCGTCGCTGGGCGGCGGGCTGCCCTGCGCCCAGCCCGTGACCGGAGCCGACGGGCGCCCGGTGCCGGTGGTGGACCTCGGCGCCGAGGCGGCCGTCCTGCTGGGGGTCGCGGTGCAGCGCGCGCCCGCCTGGCAGGCGCTCCCGGAGCAGCTCCGGGCCCCGCCGCCGTCGCCCGGGGAGGCGGCGGCGGCCGCGGAGAGCGCCGCCGCGGCCGCGCCGCCCCCGCC
>DATBLK010000319.1:0-10283 GCA_036555405.1 Anaeromyxobacteraceae bacterium | reverse complement strand
TGGACCAGCTCCCGCAGATGTGGGCCGCGATGGAGGTCCTGGGCCACCAGTACCTCCTCGCCGTGCCCGACGTCGCCCGCACCGACTTCCTCCTGGTCGTCGGCGCGAACCCGCTGGCGTCGAACGGGAGCCTGATGACCGCGCCCGGCATCGCCCGGCGGCTCGAGGAGCTGCGCCGGCGGGGCGGCCGCCTCGTCGTCGTCGACCCCCGGCGCACCGAGACGGCGCGCGTCGCCGACCGCCACCTCGCGGTGCGACCCGGCGGCGACGCGGCGCTCCTGCTCGCCGTCCTCCACGTGGTGCTCGGGGAGCGGCTCGCCCGGCCCGGCCGGCTCGGCGCCCTGACGGAAGGCGCCGAGCGGCTCGCCGCGCTGGCGGAGCGCTTCCCGCCCGAGCGCGTCGCGCCGCGCACCGGCGTCGCGGCGGACGCGATCCGGGACCTGGCCCGCGCCTTCGCCGCGGCCCCGTCGGCGGTCTGCTACGCCCGCGTCGGCGCCTGCACCCAGGAGTTCGGCTCCCTGGCCGCGTGGCTCTCGCTGGCGCTGAACGTGGTCACCGGAAACCTCGACCGCCCCGGCGGGGCGATGTTTCCCTCGCCAGCGGTGGACCTCGTCGCCCTGAACGGGCGCGGCAGCTTCGGACGCTTCCGCACCCGCGTCCGGGGCCTCCCGGAGTTCGGCGGCGAGGCCCCGGCGGCGGCGATGGCCGAGGAGATGGAGGTGCCGGGAGAGGGGCAGATCCGCGCCCTGGTGACCTTCGCCGGGAACCCGGTGCTCTCCGCGCCCAACGGGCGGCGGCTCGACCGCGCCCTGGCCGGGCTCGAGTGCATGGTCTCCATCGACCTCTACCGGAACGAGACCACCCGGCATGCCCACCTGCTGCTGCCCACGTCCTTCGGACCCGAGCGCGACCACCACGACGCGGTCTTCTACGCCCTCGCGGTGCGAAACGCCGCCCGCTGGGTGCGGGCCGCGGTCCCCCCGCCCCCGGGCGTGCGCGACGACTTCGATGTGCTGGTGGGCCTGGCGCTGGCCCTGCGCGCCCGTGGCTTCGGCTCCCGGCGGCTGCGCCACGGCCTCTCGCTCCGGATGGCCGGGTGGCTCGGCGCCCGCCGCACCCTGGACCGGATCCTCCGCGCCGGGCCCCGCCACCTCTCGGTCCGCGCTCTCGAGAGGACGCCGCACGGGGTCGACCTGGGGCCGCTGGAGCCCCGCCTGCCGGAGCGGCTCTGCACGCCGGACCGGCGCATCCACCTCGTCCCACCTCCCTTCGAGGCCGACCTGCCGCGCCTCGAGGCCTGGCTCGGGGCGCCGCCTCCCTCCGACGGCTCGCTCCTGCTCGTGGGCCGCCGCCAGCTCCGCAGCAACAACTCCTGGATGCACAACAGCCGGCGGCTGGTGAAGGGTCCGGTCGCCTGCACCCTGGTATTGCACCCGGACGACGCGGCGGCCCGCGGGCTCGCGGCCGGCGACCTCGCCGTCGTGCGCTCCCGCGTCGGCGAGGTCCGGGTCCCGGTCGAGCCCAGCGACGAGGTGCCGCCCGGGGTCGCCTGCCTGCCGCACGGCTGGGGCCACGACCGCGAGGGCGTGGCGCTGGCCGTCGCGCGGGAGCGCGCAGGCGCGAGCCTCAACGACCTCACCGACGAGGCGCGCGTCGACGTCTCGGGCACGGCGGCCTTCAGCGGGACGCCGGTGCAGGTGGGGCGCGCCGGCTGAGGGACCCTCTCCTCCGCCGGGCGGGGGAGAGGGGGACCGGCGCGTGCGGCAAGATCGCACGGTCGAGGTCCGCGGCCCGGGCCTATGATCGCGACGTCGGGGGGGCGGGGTCGCCGAGGGGCGGGGAGGTGCGGGGCATGGCCAGCCGGAGGCTTCTCCAGGACGTCCCCGTGGACGAGCTCATGACCGCGGGGCCGGCGACGGTCGAGCCGGAGGCCTCGCTCTCCGACGCGGCCGAGGCGCTCCTGCAAGGGGGCTTCCGGCACCTCCCGGTGGTGAGCGCGGAGGGACGTCCCCTGGGGATGATCTCGGAGCGCGACGTCCGGGCCTCGCTGGGGACGGACCTCCACGGATTCACCCGCGCGACCGTCGAGGCCCTGGCCGAGCCGGTCTCGGGGGTGATGACGCCCGAGCCCGTCGCCGTCCCCCTGGGCACGCGGCTGGGCGAGGTGCTCGACGCCTTCGCCAGCGAGCGGGTCGGAGCGGTCCTGGTGGTGGACGAGGCGGAGAGGCTCCGGGGGATCCTCTCCTACGTGGACGTCCTGCTGTGGCTGCGGGATCACCCGCAGGCCCTGGGAGCGGCGCCGCTCCCCCCGGGCCCCCCCGCTCGCCTGCCGCCGCCGAGGCCCGGGCCGGCGAGGACGGAGAAGCGGCCGGCGCGCAGGGGCGGGGCGCCGAGGCGTTCCGGGCGGCGTTCCCGCCGCTAGGGGCGCGCCGGGGCCGCGGCGACGGATCCGGGGGGAGCTCGCCATGCGGTTTCGCGATCGAGAGGAAGGCGGACGGCATCTCGCGGTCCTCCTCCAGCGCTACCGGGAGGAAGGCCCGATCGTGCTGGCCCTGCCGCGCGGCGGGGTGCCGGTCGGGTACCAGGTGGCGCGCCTCCTCGGCGCGCCGCTCGACGTGATCGTCTCGCGCAAGATCGGCGCGCCCCAGTTCCCCGAGTACGCCCTGGGGGCGATCGCCGAGGGCGGGGCGGTCTTCGTCGAGCGCGCCGCGGTGCGGGAAGCCGGTCTCGACGATCGGCAGCTCGGGGCCATCGCCGAGAAGGAGGCGGTCGAGCTCGCCCGCCGCGTCAGGCTCTACCGCGGCGACCGGCCCTTCCCGGAGGTCCGGAACCGGACCGCCATCCTGGTGGACGACGGGATCGCCACGGGGCGAACGGCGCGGGCCGCCATCCGCGCGGTCCGGCGGCTGCAGCCGAAGCGGCTGGTCCTGGCGGCGCCGGTGGTGGCCGCGGACACCGTGCCGGAGCTCGCACCCGAGGTGGACGACCTCGTGTACGTCCTGGCGCCGGAGGACTTCGCCGCGGTGGGCCTCTGGTACGAGCGCTTCGGACAGACCACGGACGAGGAGGTGGTCTCGCTCCTCGGACAGGCTCGGCGCGCGCTCTCCGCCTCGCACGAGGTCCCCGATCCCTGGGCCGCCGACCCCCCCGACCCGCCCGCGGTCGAGGAGCGCGAGGTCGCGATCGCGGCGGGCGCGGCGCCCATGGGCGCCACCCTCGCCCTGCCGCCCGGCAGCCGCGCCATCGTCCTCTTCGCCCACGGGAGCGGCTCCAGCCGGATGAGCCCCCGCAACCGCCACGTGGCCCGGGTCCTTCGCGACGCCGGCCAGGCGACGATGCTCCTCGACCTCCTCACCGCCGACGAGGAGGTCGAGGAGCGGCTGTCCGGGCGGCTGCGCTTCGACATCGGCTTCCTCGCCCGCCGCCTCGTCGCCGCCACCCGCTTCGTCCTCGAAGGCGAGTCCACCCGGGGGCTCCGGGTGGGCTACTTCGGCGCCAGCACCGGGGCGGCGGCGGCGCTCGTCGCCGCGGCCGGACTGCCCGGCGTGGTCGCGGCGGTGGTCTCGCGCGGCGGGCGCCCCGACCTCGCCGGCGCCGGCGTGCTGCGCACGGTCCACGCCCCGACCCTCCTCGTCGTCGGAGGGAACGACCGCGAGGTGCTCGACCTCAACCGGACCGCGCTGGAGCAGCTGCGGTGCGAGAAGCGCCTCGCGGTGGTCCCGGGCGCGAGCCACCTGTTCGAGGAGGCCGGGGCGCTGGACGTCGTCGCCGACCTCGCCGCCGCGTGGTTCGGCCGGTACCTGGTCTCGCCGCAGGCCCTCGTCGCCCGCCGGGGCGGCGAGGGCGAGCCCCCTGCGGCGGCCCCTCCGGAGCCGCGGGGCGCCGGGAGGTGATGGCCCTCACCTCGCGGCGAGGAGGTCGCCGAGCCCTCGGGCGGCGCCGATGCGCCGGACGGCATCGGCGAGCAGGGGCGCGAGCCGCACCACCTCCAGGCGCTCGGGAGCGCGCCGCGGCGGCGGCAGGCTGTCGGCGACCAGGGTGCGTGCCAGCTCCGGGCGGCCCAGGCGCTCGACCGCCTCGCCGACGAGGAGGCCGTGCGTGGCCGCGACGGTGACGTCGCTCCGGCAACCCTGGGCGAGCAACGCGTCGAGGGCCGCCTCGACGGTGGCGCCCGTGGAGATCATGTCGTCGACGACGAGGGGTCGCTTCCCGCGAACGTCGCCCGCCACGCCCTCGACCGCCACCTCGGTCCCGGAGATGCGGTGCTTGTGCACGACCGCCAGGGGAAGGCCCAGGGGTCGCGCGTAGGCCTCGGCGAGCTTGACGGCGCCCAGGTCGGGAGCGACGACCACCCAGTCGTCGCGCACCTGCGGCCGCAGCGCCTCGACCAGCGCGGGAACGGCCGTGAGGTGGGCGACGGGCGCGCGGGCGCAGGAGGCGACCGCCGGGGCGTGCAGGTCCACGGCGAGGATCTGCGAGAACCGGCCCGTCCCCAGAGCCTCGGCCAGGACGCGGGCTCCGAGTGGCTGCCCTTCCCTCGCCACCCGGTCCTGCCGCGCGTATCCGACGTAGGGCACGACGGCCGCCACGGAGCCGGCGCCGGCCCGGTGGCACGCGTCCGCCAGGAGGAGGAGCTCCAGGAGGTGCTCCCCCACCGGAGGGCCGAGGGGCTGCACCACGAAGACGGCCTGGCCTCGCACGCACGCCTGCACCTCCACGCGCAGCTCCCCGTCCGGGAACCGCTGCACCAGGCAGGCCGCCAGCTCCGACTCGAGCTCCGACGCGATGCCCTCCGCCAGCGAGGGGTGGGCCGAGCCGGTGATGATGAGCGGCGTCATCGCACCTCCCCGCGGCCCGCGCCGCGCGCGCCACCGCGGCCCGGCCCGCCCGGAGCGCCTCAGCGCCTCCGGGACCGCGCCCGGAGCGGCGCCACCGTGCTCGCCTGCGGCCCCTCGTCGCCGGTCGCCTCGGCGAACCGGACGGCGTTGCCCACGCGGAGCCGGGAGAAGGCACCCCGCAGGACGCTGTGCTCGTGGAAGTAGACCTCGCGCCCATCCGGTGTGCGGAGGAACCCGAAGCCGTCCCCTGGGAAGAGCTGCGCCACCACGGCGCGCGAGGGGGGGGCGTGCAGCTTGGTGCGCCCGCCGGCGCGGCGGGCGTGGTCCTGCAGCTGGCGGCGCGCCTCGCGGAACGCCGCGTTCACGGCCGCGAGCAGATCGCCGTGGGCCCGCGTCTTGGTCGGGTCGCGCCCCACGACGAGCGTGGCGCCCGGGACCGAGATCTCCACCCGCACCCGGTACTTCGGCCCGCTCTGGCGGTGGTGGTGGCTCGGCGCCTCCAGCGCCACCGAGCAGCCGGTGATGCGGCCGAAGAACCGCTCCAGCTGGGCCGCCTTGTCGCGCACCCGCTCCTCCACGGCGGGCGAGGGGTGGACGTGGTGCCACCTCAGCTGGATGGGCTTCATCACGCGCGGCCTCGCTCTCCTCGGCGCTGCCCATGACCATCCTAGGCCCGCCGGGCCGGTCCGCGGGCCGGCATCGCGCCGCGCCGCGCGACACGTTGTCGCGCCTCGGGCGCGGCCCCACCTTCGGCGCGCCTCGCCCGCCGGAGAGGGCTACCGTGAGGGCATGAGCGGGCAGCTGCGCCCTCGCGCGGCTGCGCGGCGGGTTCCCCGGCCGCGCCACGTGGCGGAAGAGCACACCGGCGAGCTGGCCTTCCGGCTGGAAGCGCCGACGCTTCCGGCGCTCTTCGAGGAGGCGGGGCGCGCCCTCTGCGAGGCGATGCGGGGACGGGGCATGCGCGCCGCCGCGGCGAGGGAGGAGCGCATCGCCGTCGCCGCTCCCGACCGGGGAGCGCTCCTGGTGGAGTGGCTGAACGAGCTCGTCTTCCGCGCCGAGGCGGGGCAGGTGCTCTTCACCGACTTCCACGTGGAGCGCCTCTCGGAGCGGGAGCTCGTGGCCCGGGCCGGCGGCGTCCGGGTCCGGCGGCTGCGCAACCCGGTGAAGGCGGCGACGATGCACCGGCTCGCGGTCGCCGAGGGAACCGGGGGCTTCACCGCCACGGTCGTGCTCGACGTCTGATCGAGCCGGCCCGGGAGGCGTCCATGGAATTCGTCCTGCGAAGGGTGGGTCCCTTCCTCCACGAGGTCGAGCAAGGCGCCGGCATGCGCGTGCCCGCGCGGGTGTTCGCCGACGACGACCTCCTGGCGCAGATCCGCCGCGACCGCAGCCTGGCGCAGCTCGTCAACGTCACGGCGCTCCCCGGCATCGCGGGCGCCGCCCTGGGCATGCCGGACATGCACGAGGGCTACGGCTTCCCCGTCGGCGGCGTCGCCGGGACGCTCCTTCCGGACGGCGTCATCTCGCCCGGAGGCATCGGCTTCGACATCAACTGCGGCGTCCGGCTCCTCGCGTCGCAGATGGGCCGGGACGAGCTCGGCCCATCGCTGGATCGCCTGGTCCACGAGATCAGCCGCAGCATCCCGGCGGGATACGGGCGATCGGGGCGGCTCTCGCTGACGCGGCCGGAGATGGACCGCGTCCTGAACGAGGGCTGTCCCCATCTCCTGCGCGAGCACGGGCTCGGCCATCCGGAGGACCTCGAGTACATCGAGTCGGGCGGTGCGCTCCCCGGGGCCGAAGCCGGCCAGGTGTCGGAGCGGGCCAAGCAGCGAGGAGAGGGGCAGCTCGGCACGCTCGGAGGCGGCAACCACTTCGTGGAGGTGCAGGCCGTCGAGTCCATCCACGACGAGGCCGCGGCCCGGAGGCTCGGCCTCTTCCTCGGCCAGGTCGCCGTGCTCGTCCACACCGGCTCGCGGGGCCTCGGGCACCAGGTGTGCACCGACCAGGTGCGCGCCATGGACGTCGCGGCCCGCAGGTACGGCATCGACCTCCCCGACCGCCAGCTGGCTTGCGCGCCGCTCTCCTCTCCCGAGGGCCGGAGCTACTTCGCGGCGATGTGCGCCGCCGCCAACTTCGGGTGGTGCAACCGCCAGGTGATCGGGCACCGGGTCCGGGAGGTGTTCCGGCGCATGCTGCCCGGGCGGTCCGGGACCGAGCTCCGGCTCGTCTACGACGTCGCCCACAACACGGCGAAGATCGAGCGATACGGCAACCGCGAGCTCTGCGTCCACCGGAAGGGGGCGACGCGGGCGTTCGGGCCCTCGGCCGCCGAGCTCCCCAGGGCCTACCGCGGCCTCGGCCAGCCGGTGCTCATCCCCGGAAGCATGGGGACCGCCTCGTGGGTCCTGCTCGGGACCGACGAGGCCGCGGCGCTCTCGCTCAGCAGCACCTGCCACGGCGCCGGCCGCGCCATGAGCCGGGGCGCCGCCCGGCGGCGGATCGCCGGGCACGTGCT
This sequence comes from Anaeromyxobacteraceae bacterium, assembly GCA_036555405.1. GTDB lineage: Bacteria > Myxococcota > Myxococcia > Myxococcales > Anaeromyxobacteraceae > DATBLK01. The sequence goes on along the minus strand of DATBLK010000319.1, from coordinate 2,927 downwards.
CCGCAAGGACCTCCTGGCGCGGGGCATCGTCGTCCGCTGCCCGAGCAACACCGAGCTGGCCGAGGAGGCGCCGCTCGCCTACAAGGACGTCGACCGCGTCGTCGACGTGGTCCACGGGGCGCGCCTCGCCACCAAGGTCGCCCGCCTGGTGCCGCTCGGCGTCGTCAAGGGGTAGGGGAGCCGGGTCCCGCCCTCCGCCGCGGCGGCCCTTACCTCGGGGTGCTCGCCTTTGGCATGCTCTCGCGGCGTGCGGCGCGGCACCCCTGCCATGCCGCCAAGGAGGTGGTGGCCATGAAGAGTTCCCCGTTCGTGCTTCTCGCGCTCCTCGCGGCACTGGCGGTGGGGGCATGCGGCAGCGAGAAGGGCCCGTGGTGTCCCGGCAGCGTCTGCTCGAACTGCGCCACCGATCCCGCCTGCTCGGTGAGCTGTCCGGCGGGCAAGACGCCGGCCTGCGTCGGGGGCGCCTACTTCGGCGCGGACCCGAACCTGCGCTGCGGGTTCTGCCAGTAGCGCCGCCGGCCGAGCCCTCGCCGCCGCCCCGCCCTGACGGGAATGGCGGTAGCGCACGGGAATCGAACCCGCCTGCAGCGCCGTTCAGCACCACACACCGGTTTTGAAGACCGGGCCCGGCACCAGCCTGGGAAGCGCTACCGCCGACGGGTCTACGGGACGGGCGCCGGGCGGTCAAGGATCGGGTCTAGGGCTTCGCGGCCCGGGACGGACGCGCCCCGGCGCGCGGCAGGCCGTGCTCGTCCCCGAAGGGCGCGAGCGCGACCCCGGCGCGCTCGTGCGGCATCGCCGCGCGCGGAGAGCGGAAGTACTCCATGGGCGAGTAGAGGAGGAAGTTCGAGACCCGGCTCGTGTAGACGCAGGCGTAGTCCTCGATCTGCTCGCCGAAGCGCGAGTTCTCGTGCCCCTCCTTGAAGGTCAAGCCCCAGTGGCGGTTGAACCCGCGCTCGACGGCGTCCTCGAGCGCGGCGATGCGCCGGTCGGCGTCGCGGTGGGCGCGCCGCATCAGGTCGAGCTCCTGCTTGGCCCGCCGCCGATCCGCCTCCAGCCGTTCCCGCTCCTCGGCCTCCGGGTCCTCGCGGTCCAGGCGCCGGTCGAGGGAGTTCAGGAGCGCCCGCCGAGCCGAGAGCGCGTCGCCGATCCGGGCCCGGAGCTCCTCGAGCCGGGCGGTCTCCTCGAGGGCGGCCCGGTTTCGCTCGAGCCAGGCGAGCTCCCGCTCCAGCTCCTCCACGATCATGCAGGTGCGCCACAGGGAGTCGCGCCGCGACCGCAGGATGTCGCCGTAGATGTGGTCGCCGACGTAGAGCACCCGCTCGCCCCCGAAGCCGGCGAGGCGCTCCAGCTCTGCGAGGCAGCCACCCTGGTAGGTGCGGCCGCGCTCCAGGGTGCGCGCCTCCCCCAGGACCTCGCCGCCCGGCCCCAGCTCCTCGATGGGGCGGCGCTCGGCGAAGAACGACGGCTTGCGGGCCGAGGTGACGACGAACTCGAAGTAGTTGCGCCAGCTCGGGTACTCCGGCAGCACCCCGTCGAGCGCGTGGCGCATGACCCCGTCGGTGTAGTCCGCGGCCGAGTTCGTGAGCAGGAAGAGCTTCTTCCCGCCGCTCCGGAGCTTGTGCAGCGCCGGGCCCAGCTCCGGGTCCCGCTGGACGAAGCGGGGCAGGTCGGCGCGCACCAGGTCCTTCAGCGAGCCGTCGGCGTGGACCTCGTCGATGGTGGTCCGGATGTCCTCGTAGAGCCGGACGTAGTCGACCGCCATCCCGGCCGCCTCCATCCGGTCCACGGCGGCGGCGAAGATCGAGGCCTCGGGGAGGGTGAAGTAGCTGTCGAGCCAGGCGAACCTGGGGTAGGAGAGGTGGATCTTCTCCTCGCGGTAGAGGCGGCGGATCTCCTCGGGCGGCAGGGGACGCGAGCCGTGGGTGCAGCGCCCCACGTGGTTGTGCCGGTCCATCTTGAAGATGTTGCCGGTCTGCTTGTCCATCACCAGGCCGCGGATGACGAAGTCGGCGTCCCAGGCGGCATCCCGGAGGGAGGCCGGGTATCCGAGCCGCTCCACCATCCGGTCGCGTGTGAGCCCGAAGGCCAGCTCCTCCGCCGGACCCACCCGGTAGGTCGCGAGGGTGTAGTCCATGTCGAAGCCGACGGCCTCGATCCGGTCCATCCTGAGATTCCGGTTCACGAACACCTGGCGACCGCGCGGCACCTCCCGGGCGGCGGGCCGCTCCGAGAGGAGCGCTCGCACGGCCGGGTCGGCGTAGCTCTCGCCGGCGCCGTTTCCACGCTCGCCCATCGCGCCTCCCGATATCACGGCCCGGCCGCCGCCGGAACTTTTGCCCGCCCGCGGCCCCTGTGGCACGCTCGCCCGGATGTCCAGGCGCGGCGAGGCGGCCCTCCGCGAGCTCCGGCACCGGGTTCACGCCCTGGAGGAGCGGCTCGGCCGCCTGGAGTCGGGGCGCGCTCCCCCCGGCGACGGCCGGTCGGCGACGCCGCCACCCCCGCCGCGGCCGGCTCCCGCCTGTCCCGGCTGCGGCCTGCCGCTCCGGACCCGCGCCGGGCGCTGCCGCGAGTGCGGCGTGCCGCTGCGCCCCTGAGCGACGGCTCGCGATGCGCGATCCCTACTTGATGGCCCCCACGGTGAAGCCGGCGATGAAGCGGTCCACGAAGAGGTTGTAGAGGAGGGCGATGGGGACGCTGGCGATGAAGCAGCCGGCCATCAGGGAGCCCCAGAAGTACACGTCGCCGTGGACCAGGAAGGTGGGCACTCCCACGCTCACCGTGTAGTGGGCCGCGGTCGAGATGAACGTGAGCGCGTACACGAACTCCTGCATGACCAGCGTGAGCGTGAAGATCACGACGGTCAGGATGCCCGCCGTCGAGATCGGCACGACGACCTTCACGAAGGCGCCGAGCCGGCTGTGGCC
>DATBLK010000093.1:0-2393 GCA_036555405.1 Anaeromyxobacteraceae bacterium | reverse complement strand
GATTCCGGCCGTTCGCCCTCTCGACGAACGAGGGCGCGCGATCCGGACGGACGCCGCGAGGCCCCCGGTGGGGCAGCGCGGCCGGCGCCCGACCTCGTGTCACGGGGACCGCCGCCCGGGGCCAGTCCCGCGCGGGGCCCTGGCGAGCTTGCCCGAGCCGCGGCGCGGGCCGCCGGCTCGGCGCCCCTACCCCTTCGGCCGGACGGCCTCGAGCCCGTGCGCCCCGGGCCCCCGCTCGGCGCGCCACAGCCGCACCGAGAAGAAGAGGCCCAGGAGCCCCAGCGCCGAGAAGAGCCACATCCCCGGCGCGTAGCCGCCGGGGTTCGCGGCGCCGGCGCCGAAGCTGTCGTTCGAGAAGCCCACCGCCCAGGCCATCGCCGCCCAGCCGATCTGCTGGCAGAAGGTCATGAGGGCGTAGGCCGTCCCGAGCCGCTTCTCGTCGACGAGGTAGGTCACCGACGGCCACATCACCGCGGGGATGAGCGAGAAGCTCGTCCCCATGAGCGCCACCGGCAGCCAGAGCGGCAGCCGGGTGTGGGCCATGAGCAGGAAGGCCGGAAGGAGGAGGAGCGAGCCCGCGGCCATGAGGAGGGCGCGGCGGCCGATCCGGTCGACGAGCAGGCCGAAGAGCGGCGTCGCGAACATGGCGGTGAGCGGGAGGAGGCCGTTCAGGCGGCCGGCGGCCTCGGGCGTGGCGCCGTGGGCGTCGATGAAGAAGATGTTGGCGAAGCGGCGGAAGGGGAAGACCGCCGAGTAGAAGGTCACGCACAGCCCCACCACCCACCAGTAGGCGCGGCCGAAGCGGACGAGGTCGCCCGGGACGAGCTTGTCGGTCGGGCCGCCCCTGCCCAGGGCGAAGCGGCGCTCGGCGTGCCGCTCCAAGAGCGCGTAGACGGCGCCGCCGAGGATGCAGGTGAGGCCCACCCCGGCGGCGAGGAGCAGCGGCCGCTGCCAGGTGGTGAAGAGCGGCGCCGCCCAGCTGGAGGAGCTGTCGGCGGCGTAGGAGCCGAGCCGGGCGATGACCAGGTTCACCGCCATCGCGAAGGCGAGCTCCTTCCCCTTGAACCACCGGCCGAGCACGGTGGTGGCGGCGACGATGAGGGGCTCGGCCCCGAGGCCGAGGACGAAGCGCCCCGCGGCCATGCCGGCGTAGCCGGGGAAGAGCGCGATGAGCAGGCCGCCGAGCGCCGTCACCGCGCCGAAGGCCACCATGGCGCGCTTGGTGCCGGCGCGGTCGATGAGGACGCCGCCGAGGAGGAGGACCAGCAGCGCGGCGACGTTGTAGGCCGAGTCGAGCGAGCCGATCTGCGCCTGGGTGAAGCCGAGCTGCTTCTCGAGGAGCGGCCCCACCGGGTTCAGGGCGTCGAAGACGTAGTAGTTCCCGAACATCGCGGTGCTGACGAAGAGCAGGACCAGCCAGCGGTAGCCGCGGCTCGGCTCGGGGCGGGGGTCGGAGGCGGTCATCACAGCCCCAGGTACGCCGCCCGGATCTCCGGGTTCGCCGCCAGCTCCGCGCTCGTCCCCTCCATCCGCACCCTCCCGGTCTCGATGACCGTCCCCCGGTGGGCCACCTCCAGCGCCTTGCGCAGGTTCTGCTCCACGAGGAGCACGGTGGTGCCGGCGGCGTGGAGCTCGCGGATGGTGCCCATCACCTGCTCGACGACCATGGGCGCGAGCCCGAGGCTGGGCTCGTCGAGCATGAGGAGGGTGGGCTCGCTCATCAGCGCCCGGGCGATGGCGCACATCTGCTGCTCCCCGCCGGACAGGCTCCCGGCGAGCTGGCGGCCCCGCTCCCGGAGCCGCGGGAAGAGGTCGAAGACCCGGTCCAGGTTCCGGGCCAGCCGCGGCCGCGAGCGGCGCCCGTAGGCCCCCAGTTCCAGGTTTTCCCTCACCGTGAGCATGGGCCAGAGCTCCCGGCCCTCGGGCACGAGCGCGACCCCGAGGTCGGCCCGCGCCGAGGCGGGGACGTCGAGGAGCGAGGCCCCGCGGAAGCGCACGTCGCCGCGGCCCGGCCGGCGCAGGCCGGCGATGGCGCGCAGCGCCGTGGTCTTCCCGGCGCCGTTCGAGCCGAGGAGGGTGACGATCTCCCCCTGGCGCACCACCAGCGAGAGCCCGAAGAGCACCTGGACGTCGCCGTAGGCGACGTCGATGTCGCGGACCTCGAGGAGCGGCTCGCCGTCGGCGCTCACGCCGGCACCTCCGCCCCGGGGCCGAGGTAGGCCTCGACGACCAGCGGGTCGCGCACCACCGCCGCCGGCGTCCCCTCGGCGATCTTCTTGCCGTGGTCGAGGACCGCCACCCGGTCGGAGAGGCTCATCACCGCCGGCATGACGTGCTCGATCATGATGATCGACACGCCGCGCTCGTCGCGGATGCGCCGGACGAGGGCGGCG
>DATBLK010000034.1:0-4549 GCA_036555405.1 Anaeromyxobacteraceae bacterium | reverse complement strand
CACGGCTTCGACGACGAGGGGCGCAAGTTCGACGCACGGGGGAACCTCGACGACTGGTGGAGCCCCGAGGTGGGCCAGGTGTTCGAGGCGCGCGCCGCCTGCGTCGAGCGGCAGTTCTCCGACTACGTCGCCGTCGGCGACGTGAAGGTCAACGGGAAGCTGACGCTGGGCGAGAACATCGCCGACCTCGGCGGGCTGAAGCTGGCCCTCGCCGCCTACCGGGCCTCGCGGGCGGGGCGGCTGCCCGAGGCGGACGTGGGGGGCCTCTCGCCGGACCAGCAGTTCTTCGTGGCCGCGGCCCAGGTCTGGTGCGGCAAGGCCAGGCCGGAGCGGGAGCGGATGCTGGCCCAGACCGACCCTCACGCGCCCCCGCGCTGGCGGGTCAACGGCCCGCTCTCGAACCTGCCCGAGTTCGCCGCCGCCTTCGGCTGCAAGGCCGGCGACGCCATGGTCCGGGCCGAGCGCTGCGAGGTGTGGTAGGCGCCCCGGCGCTACCCTCGGATCCCCGCCGCCACCACGCCCGGCAGCTCCGTCCAGCCGCGCGCCTGGAGCGCAGCCAGGCGGCGGCCCAGCTCCAGCGCGGTCCGGTGCGAGGGGAAGTAGGGCAGCTTGGCGAGCGGCCGGACGGGCGCGCGCATCACCGCCTTCTCGGCCACGGCGCCCACCATGCGGGTGTCGTGGACGAAGCCGCGTCCGCTCTGGACGTCCCGCAAGGTCGAGCCCGGGAAGGCGCCCCAGGGGAGGGTTCCGGCGGCGTAGCCGAAGCCGGGCCAGAGGTTCAGGCACACCGAGCCGTAGCGCAGGTCGCGGACGGCCCGGTCGAGGGCGGCGCGCTCTCCGCGCGCGGTCGCCGGGTGGACGATCACCGCCGCCGAGAGCGTCCCCCAGAGGCGCTCGTTGGCGAAGCGCACCGCGGCGTCGAGGAACTCGGCCGGGTCGTCGCTCCCCACCGCGGTCTCGGAGAGCAGGGAGCAGAAGGGCTCCACCCGGAAGGCCCGCTCCTCGCGATCCGAGGCGTCGAGCCCGGGGAGCAGCGTCCAGGGGAGGGCCCCGTCGCCGCCGCCGGCGGTGCGCACCGCGCGGCCGGCGACGAGGTCGCGGTAGCGGTCGAAGGCGCCCGGGTACCAGGCGCGGCGAGCCGGAGCGAGGCCCATCTTCCCGAGGACCAGGTCGAGGAAGCGCTCGCGGTGGCGCCACCCCCTGGGCAGGATCAGCATCTTGCCGGCGATGCAGTTGAAGCTGGCGTTGTGCACCACCATGCCGGCGACGTTCTCCGCCTGGGTGGCGAGCTGCGCCTCGGACCAGGGCCCGGGCGCGACCAGGACCGGCGTCACGTTGCCGAGCTCGCTGGAGATGGGCTTGCGGAGCAGGGGCTCGTCGCGGGCCAGGCGCGCCGCGCGCTCGGGGCCCGGCGGGCCCCAGACGATGGCGTCGTGCGTCCGGTCCGAGCCGGTGATGTGCACCTCGTCGACGCCCGGGTGGTGGGCCAGGTACCCGCCCTCCTCGCCGCCGCCGTACACGACCCTGAGCCAGCCGCGGTCCACGGCCTCGCGGAAGGCCTCCTCCACGAGCGGGCCCACGTAGCCGTTCACCGGGTTGCACTTCAGGACGCAGACCGCACCCTCGTTGAACATCTTGGTGAGGACGTCGGCCACGGGGATGGAGTTCACGTTGCCGGCGCCGAGCACGAGGCAGACGCGCCCCCGGTGGTCGGGCTCGCGGTGGAAGCGGCCCCGCGCCGCCCGCAGCTCGGGCTCGCCCACGCCGTCGCGGTAGTGGACCTCCCCCGCGATGCCCATGAAGACGAGCCCGTCGACGGCGCCGTCCGGAAAGAGCCGCTCGACGAGGCGGCCGTCGCTCGAGCGGGAGAGGCGGCCGGTGGGCGTGGTGCCGCGGGCCGCGAGCGACTCGAGCGACTCGGCGACCTGGCGCGCGAAGCGGAGGTTCACGAAGGGGCCGCTGATCCACTCCTCTCCGGCCGCGGCCGACGAGGGGTCGAGCGCCTTGGCGCGACAGGCCGCCTCGACGCCGGCGGCGGCGACGCGCCAGAGCCCCCGGTGGACCGAGCGGGCCAGGGCGATGCGGGCCTCGAGGGGCGCGGTGGCCCAGGAGCGGGCGCCTTCGCGGAGCTGGTCGACCGCCTCGTCGAGGCGGCGGCGCTCGGTGGGGCGGGTTGCAAGGCCGGCGGCGGCGGTCATGGGCCAACGTCTAGCGCACCCGCCGGCCGGAAGCGCCGGCCCGGACGGGAGGGGTGCCGGGGCGGTTGCCCGAGGGCGGCCGGCGGCCGTAGGCTGTCGGCGCCCGCCGGGGAAGGCGGGCAGAGGGAATCGGATGGCGGTCCACATCGGCGCGCCGCGCCCCGCAGCGGGGGCCGTGGAGCTCCTCCTCGAGTGCCACGCGCGCATCCGGCACTTCTCGGGGCTGGCCCTGAAGCTCGCCGAGGCGCGCGAGCTCCCGGCGGCCGAGGTGGCCGAGGTCGCCGCCGCGGTGCGCCGCTACTTCGCCGAGGCCCTGCCGCTCCACGCCGCCGACGAGGAGGAGTCGATGATGCCGCGCCTGCGCGGCCGCGACCCGGCGGTGGAGGGAGCGCTGGCGGTGATGCGGCGCGAGCACGCGAGCCACGCCGCGGTGGTGGACCGGGTGGTGGCGCTCTGCGCCGAGATCGCCCGCGACCCGGCCCGCCTCGCGGGCGCGGCGGCGCAGCTTCGCGAGGCGGCGCGCGACCTCGAGGGGCACTTCGCCGCCCACCTGGCGCTGGAGGAGGAGGTCATCTTCCCGGCGCTGAAGCGGGCGCTCGACCCGGCCAGCGAGGCCCGGATGGTGGCGGAGATGCGGTCGCGCCGGGGCGGGGCGTAGGCGCCCCCGGCCGGGAGCCCGGCCGGGGGGCGCAGCCCCCGTTCAAGCTTCCCGCTCGACCGCCCGCAGCGTGGCCAGGGTGACCTCCGGGTCCGAGTTCACGCGCAGGCGGAAGATGCTGCTCCCCACCCCCCGGTTCACGTAGAGCTGCACCGGCCCGACCTGGTACCGGCCGCGCCAGTAGGGCTCGTTGGCGACCGACTCGAGCATGAAGCGGGTGAAGGCGCCGAGGTTGATCTGGCCTCCGTGGGTGTGGCCGGAGAGGACCAGGAGCGGCTCGCCGCGGGCGCGGAGCAGGTCGGCGGTCCGGGGGCAGTGCGCCAGCACCAGCCGGGACCCGCGCGGCGCGCCGGCGAGCGCCCGGGCCGGATCGGCGTGCCGGGTGAAGAGGTCGTCGACGCCCACGGCGGCCAGCGGTGCGCCGCGAAGGCGGACGACGGTGTGCTGGTTCCGGAGGAGGGCGTAGCCCATGGACTCGAGGACGCGCCTCGCGCCTTCGGGGTCGACCCAGTGGTCGTGGTTCCCGAGCACCGCGACCACCGCCCCGGCCCGCAGGCCGTCGAGCTGGTCTCGCAGCAGCGGGAGGCCGCGGCGGCCGCGGGAGAGGAAGTCCCCGGTGAGCGCCACCAGGTCGGGGTCGAAGGCGTTCGCGAGCGCCACGGCGGCGCGGATGCGCTCCGGCGGCGTGCGCGGGCCCACGTGGATGTCGGAGAGCTGCGCCACGCGCAGGCCGTCGTGGCGCGGGTCGAGGCCGGGGACCCGGAACTCGACGGCCTCGGCTCGCGGCGCGTCGGCATCCGGCTCGTCGGCGCGGGCCGGCCGGACGACGGCGGCCGCGGCGGCCGCGGCGCCGGCGGTCGCCGCCGCTCCCAGGAATCGCCTTCTGGAGATGGGACCCATCGACCTTCGCCTCGGGCATTCTCCCCGGGCATCCTCCGCTGCGCAACCGGCCCCGGCCGCGAGCCATTCCCCGGAAACGGCCTGGAGGCACGCCCCCGCCGGAAGGCGGAGCGAACGCACCGGGCGCAGCCGGGAGGAGGGCTCTACTTGCCGAGGAGCGAGTGCGGCGGAACGCCGAGCGCTCGGGCCATCTTCTCGATGGTCTCGAGCGGTGGCGAGCGCTGGCCGCGCTCGAGCATCGACACGTAGGAAACCGAGATCCCCACCTTGTCCGCCAGCACCTTCTGCGAGAGCCCTTTCCTCCCGCGGAGGCGCCGGACGTTGGCCGCGAATCGAGCGAGCAGATCCATCACCCAACGCTTAGCAGACCCGGGGGGGCGTCACACGGTCCCGGGAGGGGCCTTTCGGCGGCCGGGGCATCACCTAATGTAAACAGGCGTTGCGACGGAATCGCCCGTTCACGAGGAGGAAATGTATGGCGCAGTCGTTCCCGATCTGGAAGGTGAAGGAGGGCGACGAGGCCCCGGACTTCGACCTGCCGGCGACCGGCGACGGCGCCGGGAAGGGCGGGCCGGCGCGCCGGGTGAGGCTCTCCGACCACCGGGGCAAGAAGAACGTGGTCCTGGTCTTCTACCCGGCGGCCTTCACGCCCGTCTGAACGGCCCAGCTGCCCTCCTACCAGGCGAAGCTCGCCGAGTTCGAGCGGCGCAATGCCCAGGTGCTGGGCATCTCCACCGACCAGGTCCCGACGAACGAGGCGTGGGCGAAAACCCTCGGCGGCCTCTCGTACCCC
>DATBLK010000032.1:0-17502 GCA_036555405.1 Anaeromyxobacteraceae bacterium | reverse complement strand
CGATGCCGTTCGTCAGGCAGGCCAGGTCGGCGAGCGCCCCGTCGAGGCTGTTCTCGCCGAGCAGGGCGACGCGGGGCTCGCCGTCCCCGAGGAGCGCGTGGAGCCCGCGGGCGATGGAGCGGGTGCAGCGGCCCAGGTCGGAAACGGTGAGCTCGCAGGCGTCCTCGCCGAGCACGCGGAGGGCCACGGTCCTGGGGCCGGTCTCCTCGCGCGCGCGCAGCATCTCGCCGAGCGTGTAGTCGGCGCGGTCCAGGGCCGGGACGAGGAGCCGGGTCCAGGGCTCCACCTCGGCGGGGCGCAGGGCCTCGGTGAAGAAGCGGCGCCGGGCGGCGTCGAGCAGCGCGAAGAGGGCGCGCCGCGCGCCGGCACGCGAGGCCTCCTGGCCGGCGCGGGCGGTGAGCGTCTCGACGAGGCCGGCGACCTCGGCGAGGTCGGACGGCTGGACGGTGGCCAGCGCCTCGCGGGTGCGCTCGACCAGGTCGCCGGCGGGCGCGCCCGCGGGCGTCCACTCGGCGGCGAGCCTGGAGAAGGGAGGGTGTTCCGCCATCGTCGTCCTCGGAGAATGGGAGCACGGAACTGCGGCCGCGTCCAAGCGAACCCACGTCGCCCCAGACGAGAGCGGGCCGCCCGCCAGGAGGCGAGCGGCCCGGGGCGGCCCGGCGGGGCGCGAAAGCTAGTCCAGCGCCTCCTTGCGGCCGCCCGCCTTGGCCCAGTTTTCCAGCATCTCGGTGGTCACCGACTTCGGCCGCTCGATGGCGTAGCCGAGGGCGCGGTCCCAGGTGATGTTGGCGAGCACGCCCAGGGCGCGGCCCACGCCGAAGAGGACCGTGTAGAAGTCCCATTCGCGCACGCCGTAGAACCACTGGATGACGCCCGAGTGCGCGTCGACGTTGGGCCAGGGGTTCTTGGTCTTCCCGTGCTTGGTGAGCACCCCCGGCGCCACCTCGTAGATCATGTTCACGAGCTGGAAGAGCGGGTCGCTGGGCAGGTGCTTCTTCGCGTACTCGTTCTGCGCGGTGTAGCGCGGGTCGGTCTTGCGGAGCACCGCGTGGCCGTAGCCCGGGATCACCTGGCCGCTGTTCAGCGTGTCCCAGAGGAACTTCTCGAGCTCCTCCTTGGTGGGCAGCTTGTTGTTCATCTTCTTCATCACGCCCTGGATCCAGCTCAGCACCTCCTGGTTCGCGAGGCCGTGGAGCGGGCCGGCGAGGCCGTTCAGGCCGGCGCTGAAGGAGTAGTAGGCGTCGGAGAGGGCCGAGGCCACGAGGTGGGTGGTGTGGGCCGAGACGTTCCCCGACTCGTGGTCCGAGTGGAGGATGAAGTACATCCGCGCCACCTCGTCGTACGGCGGCTTCACGCCCATCATGTGGGCGAAGTTCCCGCCCCAGTCGAGCCGGGGATCGGCGGCGATGTGGGAGTCGCCCCGGTACTTCATCCGGTAGATGTACGCGGCGATGGCCGGCAGCTTCGCCAGCAGGTTCATCGCGTCCTCGTACATCGGCTCCCACATGTCGACCTTCTTCAGCCCGCCCTCGCCGTAGCGCTTGGCGAAGACCGACTCGCGCTGCATGGAGAGCACCGCGGTCGAGAACATCGTCATGGGGTGCGTGTCGCGCGGCAGGGACCGGAGCACGTCGAAGACGTACTGCGGCACCTGGGAGCGGCCCTTCCAGTCGGCCACCACCTCCATGGTCTGCTCGATGGTCGGCACGTCGCCGGTGAGGAGGAAGTAGAAGAAGCCCTCGACGAAGGGCTGCTCCTTGCCCGGCACCTTGGGCAGGGCCGTGAAGGTCTCGGGGATGGTCTTGCCGCGGAAACGGATGCCCTCGATGGGATCGAGATACGAGATGTCGGTCACCAGGCTGCGGACGTCGCGAGCGCCGCCGATGCACTGGCCGATGTTCACCTTGTCGATGACGACGCTCCCGAACTCCTTGTTGAGCTTCACCGTCCGAGGTCGGGCGGCCTCGATCTTCTGCTGCAGCTTCGCCTTGAGCGACGAGATCATGGACGACTCCGGGAGCGAAGGAATGGGTCAGCGCGCGGGCAATCTAACGCAACGCATCCTAACATGGGGGGTTTCCGGAATTGGCATCGTTTCGCGCGCTAACTCGTCGACTTCAAAAGTCTATTATCCAAATCCGCCCCCATTCGGGGTGCTTAACTGCGCGAGGGTCATGGTGTCGCACGAGCTCGACCGGCCCCGGTGCCGGGCGATCCCGGCGGAGGGGCCGGGACGAAGACGCCCGCGCCCCTCGCGGAGCGCGGGCGGGGATCGGGGTGGAGCGGGCCCTAGCCGCGCCCCCGGTGCAGGGCGGCCGCAACCTGCGCCGCGAGCACGCCGGCGTCGGCCGGCGAAGCCGCGGGCGCCGGGCCGGGGGAGGGCGCGGGGGCGAGGGAAGGGGACTCCGCAGCGGCGACGGACTCCCCCTCGGCTGCGGGCTCCCGGCGCGCCCTGGGCGAGGCCCCGGACCGGCAGGTCCTGCACCAGGGCTGGTTCCGGATGGCGCCGTCGGCCATGCGCCGCAGGCCGAACTGCGAGAGCGGCCGCATCTTGCTGCACTTCAGGCACATGAGGGTGATGAAGACCTCGTTCCCGTCGGCGTCGTACACCGACGAGCGCCGCCGCGGGCGCTTCTCGCCTCCGGCTCCGGCGCGGCGCGTGCCGCGCGGCGGCTCGAGCTCGCCCCGCGCGATGGCGGGGGCGACCATCACCTTGACGGCCATCGGTCGATCTCCTCGATGCGGTGCCGGCTCCACCGCGGGCCGGGCAGCCTGAAGCGCCGGACGCTAGCAGGCGGGGGTGACAGCCCGCCGGCCCGGGCTCGGCGGCGGCGTGTCCCTCGACCTGGGTGCTCGCGCCCGTCGCCGCGGTGCGTCGACCGCGGCACGGAGGTTCTTCTCGGGGGCGAACCCGCACGGGCCGCTCGCGGCGTCGCCCGGCGGGGCAATGTGTGGGCCGCCCCGAGGGCACACGGACAGGAGACCACCATGGATACGACGCTTTCCCGACTCGCAGCCGCGGGAGCCGCGCTCGCGCTCGGCGCGCTCCTCGCGCCATCCCCGGCGCAGGCGCAGAGCGCCGCCCGCCACGGCGAGGGCGACGACGATGCGACCGAGGTCCGCGCGGCGGTGGACCCCGCGACCGGCACCCTGCGCGCCCCGACGCACGAGGAGGCCGCGGAGCTGTCCCGCCAGCGGGCGGGATCCCGGGCGGCCTCGCGGCAGGCGACGCGGGTGATGGTCGGGGCCGGCGGCGCGGTCGGCGCCGAGCTCGACGAGAGCTTCGACTCGCAGTTCCTGGCGCGGGTGCGGGACGGCAAGGTCGAGACCAGCTGCACCGACTCGCCGGAGGACGCGAAGGCCTTTCTCTCCGGCGCGGCCCCGGCCACCAGCGGTCCGGCCCGGCCGGCGCTCGAGGAGGAGTGAGCCATGCGCCGCGAGCTCGCCACCCTCATCGCCGCCCTCGCCCTCCCCGCGCTCGCCGAGGCGCGGGCCCGCGTCGTCATCGTGAACGGCGACGCCGCCGGCGTGGGCTTCAACGACCCGACCCCGGCCGCCCCCGTCGGCGGCAACGCCGGCACGACCGTGGGCGAGCAGCGCCTGATCGCCTTCCAGCGCGCCGCCGACATCTGGACGCACGAGATCGAGAGCAAGGTCGACGTCTTCGTCCTCGGGAGCTTCGCGCCGCTCTCCTGCACCGCCACCTCGGGGGTGCTGGGCTCGGCCGGCACGCTGACGGTGTGGGCCAACTTCCCGCGCGCGGGGTACCTCGACACCTGGTACCACGCGGCCCTCGCCAACCGCCTGGCGCACGAGGACCTCGACCCGGCCGACCCGGCCGCGGGCTACGGGGGCTTCGACATCCGCGCTCGCTTCAACGGGAACCTGGGCCAGCCGACCTGCCTCGCCGGCACGAGCTGGTACTACGGCCTCGACACCGGCCACGCGCCCAGCCAGATCAACCTCCTCACCGTGCTCCTCCACGAGTTCGCCCACGGCCTGGGCTTCGCCAGCTTCGCCAGCGTCTCCACCGGGGCCTACTTCCTCGGGATGAGCGACATCTACTCGAAGTACTACTACGACCTCACCCTCGGGAAGTTCCGCGACCAGATGACGGACGCCGAGCGCAAGGCCTCGGCCGTGAACCCCCGCAACGTCATCTGGGCCGGGAAGGAGGTCCGGGACAAGCTCCACGACGTCCTGGCCCGCGGCACGCCCTTCCTGGTGGTGAGCTTCCCCTCCACCATCGCCGGCCGCTACCTCGTGGGTCCGGCCTCGTTCGGCCCGGCCATCGACGCCGTCGGCGTCGCCGGCACGGTGGTGCTCGGCGACAGCGGCGGGAACAGCCTGGGCTGCACGCCGCTCACCAACGGCGCAGCCGTCGCCGGGAACATCGCCCTGCTCGACCGAGGCACCTGCACCTTCGTCGTGAAGGTGAAGAACGCGCAGGACGCCGGCGCCGCGGCGGTGCTCATCGCCGACAACGTGCCCGGGAGCCCGCCGTCGGGCCTGGGCGGCGTCGACCCCGCCGTCGTCATCCCCTCGGTGCGCATCACCCAGGCCGACGGCGCGGCCCTCAAGTCCGAGCTCGCGAACAACGTCACCGCGCGGCTCGCCCTCGACCTCCGCGTTCGCGCCGGCGCCGACCCCGGGGGCCGCGCCCTCCTCTACACGCCGAACCCGGTGCAGCCCGGGTCGACGGTCTCGCACTGGGACACCATCGCCACGCCGAACCAGCTCATGGAGCCGGCCATCAACGCCGACCTCCCCATCTCGGTGGACGCCCCCCAGGACCTCACCCGGAGCCTCCTCGTCGACATCGGCTGGGACGGCGAGGAGAGCAGGCCCGCCCGGCCGTAGCGCGCTTCGCGGTAAGGTCCGGGGGATGTCGCCCCGCAACCCCTGGACCCTCGTCCCCGCCGCCGACTACGAGGGCCACATGGGGCCGGAGGGCGCCGACCAGCTCGCGCCCCTCTCCGCCGTCTTCGCGCGCGCCTGCCGGGACCTCCGGCCGGCGCGGCTCCTCGTGCCCGGCGTCGGGACCGGAAACGGCCTCGAGCACGTCGACCCGGCGGTGACGGAGCGCGTCGTGGGCCTCGACGTGAACCTCCAGTACCTGGCGGTGGCGCGCCAGCGCCACGGCCGGCTCGGCCACCGGCTCGAGCTCTTCTGCGCCGAGGTGGAGCACGCCGACCTCGAGCCGGCGAGCTTCGACCTGGCCTTCGCCGCGCTGCTCTTCGAGCACGTCGACGCCGCCGCCGCGGCGGCGCGAATCGCCGGGTGGCTGGCCCCGGGCGGCTCGCTGGTCGCCGTCCTCCAGCTTCCCTCGCCGGCGGGGAGGGTGAGCCCGAGCCGCTTCGCCGGGACGCCCGCCTTCCGGGCCGTCGCCGCCGGGATGCGGCTCGTGCCTCCGGAGGAGCTCGGCGGCCACCTGGGGCGCGCCGGCCTCGTCCCGCGCCAGGCCTACGCCGTCGAGGTCGCCCACGAGACGCGGCTCTTCGCCGGGAGATGGCTCCGCCCGAAATAGCGCCCCCCTTCACCCGTAGGACGCCGAGGAGGAACCATGATCTGCCCGTACTGCCGCACCGAGAACCGCCCCGGGGCCGTGAAGTGCGCCGCCTGCGGGAGCTGGATGACGGAGCCGGCGCCGGTCCGCGAGTGGGTCCGGCCGCGCCAGGGCCGGATGATCGCCGGCGTCTGCCGCGGCCTCTCCGAGCGCTTCGGCCTGCCGGTGGCCGCCTGGCGCGTCGCCTTCCTGCTCAGCCTGTGCCTCTGGGGCGTGGCGCTCATCGTCTACGTGGCGCTCTGGATCGCGATGCCCAGCGCGCCGCTGCCCGCGCCGATCCCCGTCCAGCCGCCGGCCCAGGCGCCGCACGGAAACGGCGGCGGGATCTGATTCCGCCTCTTCGGGCGGGCGCCGGTCAGCGCTCCGGCCCCGGCTCGGCGTCGAGCACGCCCGTGCCCGCCAGCCGCAGCCGGTCGCCCTCGAGGCGGCCCAGGAGCCGGAGGAGCCCGTCCATCACCGTGATGGGGTGTGGCGGGCAGCCGGGGACGTAGAGGTCCACCGGCACGCCCAGGTCGGCACCGGCGCCGTCGACGCCGTCCAGGCACACCGGGCTCCCGGCGAAGGGACCGCCGGAGATGGCGCAGGCGCCCACCGCCACGACGATCTTCGGCGCCGGCGTCGCCTCCCAGGTCTTCTGCAGCGCCAGCCGCATGTTCTCCGGCACCGGCCCGGTGACGGCGATGCCGTCGGCGTGGCGCGGCGAGGCGACGAACTGGATGCCGAAGCGCGAGAGGTCGAACTGCACGTTGCCGGTGGCGGCCAGCTCCGCCTCGCAGCCGTTGCAGCCCCCGGCCGAGACCTGCCGGAGCCGGAGCGAGCGGCCGAAGAGGCGGCGCATCTTCCGGTCGAGGGCCCGGGCCAGGACCGGCGCCTCGCCGCGGGCGAGGAGCTCCTGGCGCGAGCGCGCCGCCAGGCGGTAGTCGCGCCCGAAGGCGATGGCCCGCTCCGGGCAGGCCTCCTGGCACAGCCCGCAGAAGAGGCAGGCGCCGAGGTCGATGGCCAGGTCCGGGGTGCCGGCCCCGAGGACGGCGTCGGTCGGGCAGGCGGCGGCGCAGTCGGTGCAGCCCGCCCGGCAGCGCTCCGGCGCCAGCGCCGGTCGGCCGCGGTAGCGCTCCGGGAGGCGGGCCGGGCCGTCCGGCCAGGGGATGGTCTGGCGGCCCAGGCGCAGCCGCGCGCGGAGGATGGCGATCACAGGTCGTGCCCGCAGTAGGAGAGGTTGAAGCTCTTGTTGCAGAGCGGGAAGTCGGAGATCTCCTGGTCGCGCATCGCCATCTGCAGCCCCATCCAGTTGTGGAACGAGGGGTCGACGACCTTGTAGCGGGCGAAGCGGCCGTCGGGGCCGGTGGCGATGGCGTGGCAGATCTCGCCGCGCCAGCCCTCGGCGAGCGAGACCGCGAGCCGGCCGGGCCGCAGCGGAGGAAGCGCCGCGCGCACCGGCCCCTCCGGCAGCGAGCGGAGCAGGCGCGCCACCAGCCGGGCGCTGCGCCCCGCCTCCTGGTACCGGACCCAGGCGCGCGCCGCGACGTCGCCGGCGCTGTGGGTGGCCGGCTCGGCGCCGGGGGCCGGGTAGGGCGCGAAGGGGTGGCTCCAGCGCACGTCGACCGGGAGGCCGCAGGCGCGAGCCGCCGGCCCCACCAGGCCGAGCGCGCGCGCCGTGTCGCGGGTGACCCTGCCGGTGCCGTCGGTGCGGTTTCGCGCCGAGGGCGAGCGGAAGAAGAGGCGGGCGGCCGCGTGGGCCCGGCTCCAGGCCTCCTCGACGCGGGCCGCGAGCCGCACCGCGGCGTCGGCGGGGAGGTCGAAGCGGACGCCGCCGGGGACCACCAGCCCGCGCCCGAAGCGGCTGCCGCAGATCTCCGCCAGCCCGTTCAGGAAGGCGGCCCGCTCCGCGCCGCAGAAGCTGGCGGTGGGCAGGAAGCCCACGTCGCCGGCGAGCGCGCCGATGTCGCCGACGTGGTTCGCGAGCCGCTCCAGCTCCAGGGCCGCGGCCCGCAGCGCCGCGGCGCGGGGCGGGGCCTCGGCGCCCGCGAGCCCCTCGACGGCCCGGGCGTGGGCCAGGGCGTGGCCCACCGCGGTGTCGCCGGCCAGCGACTCGACCAGGGCCGCGGTGCGCGGCGTCGGGCCGCCGAGGAGCATGCGCTCGGCGCCGCGGTGCTGGTAGCCGAGGGAGATCTCGAGGTGGAAGACGTGCTCGCCGTGGCACTGGAAGCGGAAGTGGCCGGGCTCGATGACCCCGGCGTGGACCGGCCCCACCGCCACCTCGTGCAGCTCCTCGCCCTCCATGGCGAAGAAGGGCACGTCGCCGGGGATGTCGCCGGCCGGGAGGGTGCGGCCGAAGGGGTCCGGCCCCGGGGCCACCGGCTCGAAGCGCACCGGCTTCAGCCAGGGGTGTCCCTCGGGCACGACGCCGTGCTGCTCGGCGAGCTCGCGCTCGAAGAGCTGGATCCCCGGGCACTCCTCGGCGAGCGACGGGAGCCGTCCCGCCGCCGAGGTCCGCAGGATCCCCAGGGTGTGGTCGGCGTCGTCGGGGACCACCGCGGTGACGAGGGTGCGTCCGTCCCCCAGCGGCTCGCCGTAGTAGGCGGAGAGGCGGCCCCCGGCGGTGAGCGCGTCGGCCAGGAGCCCCTGGAACCGCTCGGCGGGAAGCAGGGGGACGTCGGCGGCCGCCACCGCCTCCCCGCTTCGCGCCCGGAGGAACGCGGCCGCGGCGGTCATCCGGTGGCCGCCCCCGCGGCGGCGAAGAGCTCGGACAGGGCCCGGGGCACCCACAGGCCGAGGGCCAGCACCGCCGCCATGAGCGCCAGCGGCGGCCCGGCGGTGATGGGCGAGTCGCCGAAGCCGGCCTGCGGCCGGGCGGACTCTCCCGGGTCGCCCTGCACCACCTTCAGCACCGTGCTGCCCATGCCCACGAAGACCGCGGAGAGGAGGATCAGGAACAGCGCCGAGACGAGGTGGTGGCCGCCGCGGAGCGCGCCGTCGAGGACGGCGAGCTCGCTGAAGAAGGAGGCGAACGGCGGCGAGCCGGACACCGCCAGGAAGCCGGCCAGGAAGAGCGAGCCCGAGACGGGCAGGAGCCGCGCCGCGCCGCGGACGCGGCCGGCGAGCTTGGAGTCGAAGGCCCGGTGGATGTTGCCGGCGGCGAGGAACAGGACCCCCTTGCCCAGGCTGTTGTTCACGAGGTGGAAGAAGGCGCCGGCGGCGGCGCTGCCGCCGATCCCCACGCCCAGCGCCAGGATGCCCATGTGCTCCACGCTGGAGTAGGCGAGCATGCGCTTGAAGTCGCGCTGTCCCACCATGAAGACCGCGGCCAGCGCCATGGAGAAGAGCCCGATGCCCACGAGGCTCTGGCGGGCGAAGGCCCCCTCCCCCGCGGCGCTGCAGACCCTGAGCACGCGCACCAGGGCCAGGAAGGCGACGCTGGTGACTCCGCCGGAGAGGATGGCGCCGAGGACTCCCGGCGCCTCGCCGTAGGCGTCGGGCTTCCAGGAGTGGAGCGGCGCCAGCCCCATCTTGGTGCCGTAGCCGACGAGCAGGAAGACGAACGCGGCCCTCACCCAGGGCCGGGAGAGGAGGCCGCCCCCGTCCACGAGGTCGCGGATGAGGAGCGAGTGGGGCCCTCCCGGCCCGGCGGAGGCGAGCGCCAGGAAGAAGGTCCCGAGCAGCGCCAGCGCGATGCCCAGCGAGCAGACGAGCAGGTACTTCCAGGCGGCCTCCAGCGAGAGGGCGTTGTGGTTGAAGTAGATGAGGGGCGCGGTGACGAGCGTGGTCACCTCGATGGCCACCCACAGGAAGCCCAGGTGCTGGGCCAGCGCCACCGCGGTCATCGCGGTGAGGAGCACGAGCAGGCCGCCCACGAAGACCCGGTTCTCGCGGTCGGCGCGGCGCGCCAGGTAGCCCTGGGCGTAGACGGCGCACACCAGGAAGAGGGCGCTGGTGCTCGAGAGCACGACCAGGCCCGGGGCGTCGAGGGCCAGCCAGCCGTACAGGGCCGGGGCCGGCGGCCGGAGCCAGGCGGCGACGACCCCGGCGGCGTGGAGGGCCGCCCCGGCGAGCAGCGCCCGCGGGCGCGCCCGCTTTCCCGGGAGGGCGAAGGCCAGGACCGCCGCCGCGAGTGGCGCCAGGAGCAGGAGGGCCACGGCTCAGTCCTTGAGGGCCGAGAGCTTCTCGGTGTCGAGCGAGGAGAACTCGCGGTTGATGTGGAAGATGACGATGCCCATGACGAAGACGGCGGCGAAGAGGTCGAGGAGCACGCCGGCCTCGACCATCACCGGCATGAAGTCGGAGATCAGCACCCCGAAGACGAAGACGCCGTTCTCCAGCACCAGGAAGCCCAGGACCTGCGCCACCGCCTTGCGCCGCGAGACCACCAGGAGCAGCCCGGTCCACACCGTGGAGAGGGCGGTGGGGACCAGCAGGGCGTGCTTCTCGGGCCCGGGGAGCGGCAGCGCGCCGGCGAAGACGAAGGAGAGGAGGACGCCGACGGCGCCGAGCAGCATCGAGGGCACGAAGCCCACGATGGGCTCGAGCTCGCGGCTCACGGCCGCCTCCCGCATCGCCCACAGCATCATCCGCGGGATGGCGAATCCCTTCACCAGGAGGGCGCCGGCCGCCAGCGCCGCGACGTGGCCCCAGTCGTGCTCGTCGGTGACCAGGAGAACGGGCAGGAGCGCGAGCAGGGCCCCCTGGCCGGCCACCGTGCGGATGGCGACCTTGAGGCGGCTCGAGGCCAGGAGCACGAGGTCGAGGACCACCACCAGGATGAAGACCATGTCGGCGAGGCGGGCCATGGCGGTCACCGCAGGAGCAGCACCAGCGCGAAGCCCGAGAGGACGGAGGCGCCGACGAGGAGCTGCGGCACCCGGCTCATCCGCAGGCGGGCCATCGTCGACTCCACCGCCCCCACCGCCGCGGCGAAGCCCAGCATCGCGGCCAGGAAGGCCGCGAAGGCCGTCCAGGGGCCGGGGAAGTGGAACCCGAGGGCCAGCCGGACGACCAGGGCCCCGAAGAGGAAGAGCTTCAGGGCCGCGCCGTAGAGGATGAAGGCCAGGTCCGGCCCCGAGTGATCCAGCACCATGACCTCGTGGATCATCGTGAGCTCGAGGTGGGTGCTCGGGTCGTCCACCGGGATGCGGGCGTTCTCCGCCAGGGCGACGACGAACAGCGCCGCCGCCGTGAGGAGCAGGGCCGGGCCGTCGCTCCGCCAGGCGCCGCCCAGCGACTCCCCCAGCATCTGCGACAGGGACAGGGCCCCGGTGGCGCGGGCGGTGACCACCAGGCACAGCAGCAGCGCCGGCTCGGCCAGCGAGGCGAAGCTCACCTCGCGCGCCGCCCCCATGCCCTCGAACGACGAGCCGGTGTCGAGCGCCGCGAGCGCGGTGGCGAAGCGGGCCAGGCCGAGCAGGCCCGCGAAGAGCACGAAGTCGCCGCCGAAGGAGACCGCGGCCGGCGAGCCGCCGAAGGACATGAGCAGCCCGGCCGCGACCACGGCCGCCAGGCCCACCGCCGGGCCGGCGCGGAACACCTCGGTCGTGGTCCGGCTGTAGACCGTTCCCTTGCGCAGCAGGCGGGCGAGGTCCCAGTAGGGCTGGAGGAGGGGCGGGCCGGCGCGGCCGGCGAAGAGAGCCTTGACGCGCTGGACCACCCCCACCAGCAGGGGCGGGAGCGCGAGGAAGGCGATGAGCTGGACGGCGGCGAGGAGCATGGGCGGTCAGGCGAGGACGAACCAGGCGAGCAGGCCCACCAGGGCGGCGACGAGGAGCAGGGCCTGGAACTGCACCCGGCTCACGAGCGGGGCGCGGACCCACCCGGCGATGCGCGCGGCGGAGCGCAGCGCCGGAGAGAGGCCGACGTCGAGGACGGTGTCGGGGACCGAGGTGTGGAAGGCGGCCCGGCGCGGAAAGAGGCCGCGGGGCGGGACCACGCGCGCCCGCGGGAAGAAGGCCCAGCCGAAGCGCACGACCAGCGTCTCGGCGAAGGAGGAGCCGGTGACCTGCATGCGCGCGGTGGGGCGGGCGTAGCCGCAGCCCCAGGTCTCGGCCTCGGCCGCCACCGGGCCGCGGCGGCGCCACGCGACCAGGCCCAGGGCGACGGCCAGGAGGACCGCGGCCACCAGGCTCACCCGCGCGGCCGAGGACGCCGCCCCGGCGGCCGGCCCGGCGAGCGCCGCGGCCGGGAGCCGCGACCAGTCGGCGGCGGCCCGGGTGAGCGCCGGGAGCACCGCGCCCGGGAACAGGCCGATGGCGGCGCAGGCCAGCGCCAGGGCCGCCATGGGGACGCGCATCGACCTCGGCGGCTCGGCGCCGCGCGCCGCGTGCGCCGAGCGGCCCGTCCCCAGGAAGACGGCGCCGAAGACCTTGGCGAAGCAGGCGGCGGCCAGGGCCCCCACCAGCGCCAGCACCGGCGCCGCCAGGACGCCGAAGTGCGGGTGGGGCATGGGGCCGCGGTCGAAGACCGTGGAGACCGCGGCCAGGGCCACGAGCCACTCGGAGACGAATCCGTTCAGGGGCGGCAGGCCGCTGATGGCCGCCGCTCCCACGAGGAAGAGGGCGGCGGTGACCGGCATCCGCTTCGCCAGCCCCCCGAGGAGGTCCAGCTTGCGCGTCCCGGTGGCGTGGACCACCGCCCCGGCGCCGAAGAAGAGGAGCGCCTTGAAGGCGGCGTGGTTCACGACGTGGAGCACGGCGCCGGCGAGGCCGAGGAACACCAGCGCCGGCTCCCCCCGCGCCCGCCCCACCAGCGCCAGCCCCGCGCCCATGGCGATGATCCCGACGTTCTCCACCGAGTGGTAGGCGAGGAGCCGCTTCAGGTCGTGCTGGGCGAGGGCGAAGGCGACGCCCAGGACCGCGGAGACCGCGCCGGCGACGAGGACGATCGCGCCCCAGGCGACCGGCGGCGCCTCGAAGAAGGAGGTCACGCGGAGGAGGCCGTAGATCCCGGTCTTCAGCAGGACCCCGGAGAGCAGGGCCGAGACGTGGCTCGGGGCGGCGGCGTGGGCCCCCGGCAGCCAGAAGTGGAGCGGCATCAGGCCCGCCTTGAGGCCGAAGCCGCCGAGCGCCAGCAGGAAGACCGCGCCGGCGAGCGCGCCGCGCCCCGGGAGTCCGGCCATGGCCCCGAAGGCGGACGAGCCGGCCGCGTGGCCCAGGAGCACGAAGAGGGCCACCAGGGCCAGGCTCCCGACGTGGGCCGAGGCCAGGTAGACGAAGGCGGCCCGCTGCGCCTCGGCCGCCTCGTGCTCGGTGAGCACCAGCGCGAAGCCGCCGAGCGCCATGACCTCCCAGGCGACGAGGAAGAGGATGGAGTCGTCGGCGATGCAGACCAGAGCCATCGACGCGGTGGTCAGGCCGTAGAGGAGCTGGAGCCGCACCGCCCGCGCTCCCAGGACCGGCTGCGGCCAGTAGCGCAGCCCGTAGACCGACCCCAGCGCCGGGACGGAGAGGATGGGGAAGAGGAAGAGGGCCGAGAGCCCGTCGAGGCGGACGGCGAACCGGCCCCCGGGGACGCTCCAGGGGAAGGCCAGCGCCGGCGGGGCCGGGGCCAGCAGCGCCAGGACGGCGGCGGCGATGCCCAGGGCGGCGGCCAGGCACAGGGCGGCGCAGGCGAGCCCCTGGGCCAGCGCCGGGCGGCGGCGGACGGCCACGCCCAGTGCTCCGCTGCCGGCGGCGAGGACCACGGCGGCGAGGGCCAGCGCGGGGCTCGCCGCCGCGAGAAGGATGGTCACCGCGGCGGAACCTAGCGGACGCGGCGGCCGGGGTGCAAGGACGGCCTCGTCGCGCGCCGCGGCGGCGTCAGCGCGCGGCGCCCAGCTCCCGCGACCCGTCCTCGCCGGCGGGCCCGAGCTCGAAGCCGTCTCCGGCCCGCGCCGCCGCCTCCGCGCCCAGGAGCACGGCGCCGTCGCCGGCCCGGTCGGCGAGCAGGGCCGCCGCCTCGGCCGCCGCCCCGACGGCGCGGAGCTCCGGCCGCTCCGGCGAGCCGAAGTTGCCGGCCAGCACCGGCCCGGCCTCCAGGCCGCAGCGCGGCGTCAGGCGCGGCTCCTCCATTCCGGCCTCGAGCTCGCGAACCCGGTCGCGCGCCGCCTGGGCGGCGCGGAGCGCGTGCGCCACGACCGCGTCGTCGCTCCCCTCCAGCCCGAAGACGGCGACGAGGTCGCCGGTGAGCCTGGCGTCGACGGCGGCCCCCTCGGCGAGCAGGACCTGGCGCGCCCCCTCCTGGGCCGCGAAGAGGCGCGCCGCCGCCTCGCCGGCGGGCCGCTGCACCGCCAGCGCGCCGGCGCCCCCGAGCGCCAGGCGCAGGACCACGGCCTGCCGGTGCAGGCCCGGCGCCAGGATGTCGCGGTCGGGGTCCGAGGCGAGGATCGCGCCGGTGACCGGCAGCGAAAGGTGGCGGAGGAGGCGCTGCCGCTGCTCGTCGGCGAGCCGGGCCCGGTCGCCCTGGCGCGAGCGCTCCACCGCCAGGGCGGCCTGGAAGCCGACGACGGTGGCGAGCTCGAGGTCCTCGGCGGTGAAGGGGTCGGTGAGGCCGCGGTCGAGCACCAGCGTCCCGAGGATGCGGTTGTCCGCCCAGATGGGCGCCGCCATGCAGGAGCGGATCCCCTGGGCGATGATCGACTGGCTGGAGGAGAAGCGCACGTCCTGCTGGGCGTCGGTGGTGAGGATGCCGGCGCGGGAGCGCATCGCCGCCTGCACCACCGTGTCGCTGACGCGGGGCGCGGCGCCGGGGGGCTCGGTGGCCTGGGGCACCATCTCGCCGCGCTCGTCGAGGAGGAGGACGCTGGCGCGCTCGGCGCGGACCGCGGCGGAGAGGACCCGGAGCACGAGGCGGAGCGTCTCTCCGGCGTCGCCGCTCGACATCGTGATCCGGCCGATCTCGTTCAGGACCGCCACCTGGCGGCGGCCCGAGGCGGTGACGCTCGACGGGCGGCCGCGCCGCGGCGGCGTCAGGCCGGGGACCTCGGTGGGCGCTGGGGGGGCCGCCGACTCCCCGACCAGGTCGGCGAGGTAGCGGATGATGGTGGTCTCGCCGAGCCCGCGCTGCTCGGCGACCTCGGGGCTGGCGCGGAGCTCGGCCTCGGTCCGGCCGAAGCGGAGGCGGGCGCCCGGCCGGAGCGGCGCCTCCTGGACGCGGTCCTCGCCGAGGAAGGTCCCGTTCCGGCTGTCGAGGTCCACCACCCAGAGCTGCTCGCCGCGCCGCTCGAACAGGGCGTGCATGGACGAGATCCACGGGTCGCCGATCTGCACGTGGCACTCCGCCGAGCGGCCCACCACCGTGGGTACGTCGGGGAGGAAGAACACCGTGCCGCTGCAGATCCCGTTGACGACGAAGAGCTCGGCCAAGGCGCCACCGAATTGGGTGCCGGGGAGCGTCGATGATAGCCTATCCGGCCTCCGGCGAAGCTCATGGTCACCTGCCCCACCTGCCGCCAGGCGCACGACGACGACGTTGCCGTCTGCCCCGCCGACGGGACGGCGCTGGCGCCGCCCGACCCCATGCTGGGCCGCGTGCTCGGGGAGCGCTACCGGCTCCTCCTGCGGATCGGCGAGGGCGGGATGGGCACCGTCTACCGCGCCGAGCACGTGGTCCTGGGGCGCCGGATGGCGGTGAAGGTGCTGCGCCCCGAGTACTCGAACGACGAGGACCTGGTGCGCCGCTTCCAGCGCGAGGCGGTGGCGGCGAGCCGCATCGGCCAGGAGAACATCGTCGACGTCGTCGACTTCGGGCGGACGCGCGAGGGGAACCTCTACTTCGTCATGGAGGAGCTGCCCGGCGTCAGCCTGGCGTCGGTGCTGGCCGCCGAGGGGTCGCTGGCGCTCGACCGGGTGGCGCGCCTGCTGGCGCAGGTGTGCCGGGCGCTGGCGGCGGCACACGCGCACGGCATCGTCCACCGCGACCTGAAGCCCGACAACGTCATCGTCGTCCAGCGCGAGGACGGCAGCGAGCTGGTGAAGGTGGTGGACTTCGGGATCTCGAAGAGCGGGGCCGAGAGCGGCGACCGGCTGACGCGCGCCGGGACCATCATCGGGACGCCGGAGTACATGGCGCCGGAGCAGGGCGCCGCCGCCACCGTCGACCACCGGGCCGACATCTACGCCTTCGGGATCATGGCCTACGAGATGTCGACGGGCACCATCCCGTTCCAGGGCCCCACCGCCATCGCCACGCTCCTCGAGCACCAGACCCGGGCGCCGGAGCCGCCGGGCAGGCGTCGGCCGGGGATGCCGGGGGAGCTGGAGCGGATGATCCTGCGCGCCCTGGCGAAGAAGCCGGAGGAGCGGCAGCAGAGCATGGCGGAGGTGGCCGAGGAGCTCACGCGCGTGCTGGCGCTCTACCGCCTGCCGCCGGTGTACGAGCGCGGCCGCACGCCGCCGCCGGCGGTGGTGGGCGGCCTCACGGCGCGCTTCGCCACGCCGCTCCGCGGCGTCCGGGGCGCGACCGTCGACATCGGCACCGGCGAGCGCCTGCCGCCGCCGAGCCGCATCGGTCTGCCGCCGGAGGGGTTCTGGCGGCGCCGCCGCGCCGAGGCGGTGGCGGTCCTCCTGGTGGCGCTGGCGGCGGGCAGCGCCATCGCCGTGACGGCGTGGCGCGCCGGGCCGCCGGCGGAGCAGTGGGTGCCGGCGGCGCCCGAACCGCAGGCGGCGGCGCTCGCGCCGGAGGCGGCGCCGGTGCCGCCTCCGGCGCCGGAGCCGGTGCCCCGCCTCCACGTGACGCTGCGGAGCGAGCCGGCGGGCGCCGAGGTCTTCGCCGGCGCCGAGCGGCTCGGGACCACGCCGCTCACCGTGGTGCTGGCGCCGGGCGACGCCGCCGAGTACCGCTTCGCGCTCGCCGGCCACCGGCCGGCCTCGCGGAGGGTGGTGGCCGAGGCCGGGGAGGTCGAGGTGGCCCTGGAGCGGATCCGCAGGGCCGCCGCCCCGTCCGGGAAGCGGAAGGCGCCGGCGCCCTCGATGGAAGTTGGCGCGCCGGCGGATGCGGAGCAGAATCCCTACCGCAAGCTCGACGACCTGAAGCCGAACCCCTTCTGAGGTCCGCCGCCGGGCGCTCGGAGCCCATGACCCCGCTCGCCGCAGCCCTGCTCCTCGCCCTGGCCCCCGCGGCGCCGCCTCCCAGGGCGGCCCCCGCGCCCAGGGCCACGCGCGCGGAGGAGACGACGCAGCAGGCCTCGGTGCACTTCAAGAAGGGCACCGAGCTCTACAAGCAGGCTCGCTACCGCGAGGCCATCGCCGAGTTCGAGGCCGCCTGGCGGCTCCGGCCCCACGGCGTCATCCACTTCAACCTGGCGCAGTGCCACGAGCGGCTCGGCGACATCCCGGCCGCGCTCCAGGCGTACCACGAGTACCTGCGCTCGGTGCCGGCCGCCGACGACCGGGAGACGGTGCGGACCGCCATCGTCAACCTCGAGGCGCGGCTCGGAGCCTCCGGCGTGCAGCAGCTCCTCGTCTACTCCGACCCCTCGGGCGCCGAGGTGTACGTCGACGGCCAGTCCCGGGGGCGAACGCCCATGGCGCTGGTGCTGCCGCAGGGAAGCCACACCGTGGCGCTGGTGAAGCCGGGCTACCGGACGACGACCCGCCAGGCCGTGCTCTCTCCCCAGCGCTCGGTCGAGCTCGACGTGATGATGCAGAAGCTCGAGAGCGGCGAGCGGGCCGCGCCGGTCCCCGCCTCGCCGCAGGAGGCGGCGCAGGGGCCGAGGCCCGCCGCGGCGCCGCCCCCGGCGGCCGCACCGCCGGCCGGGCGGCCGCCCGCGCCCGGCGCAGCGCCCGCGAGCGCCACCGCGCCGCCCCCCAGGCCGAAGGCGGCGCCGCGGGCGAGGGTCTGGACCTGGGTGGCGGCGGGCGGGGCCGCGCTGGCCCTGGGGGCCGGCGCCGTCTACGGCCTCTCGGCGCGGAGCGCCGAGCGGGATCTCAAGTCCGGAACCCATACCACGGCGACGGCGACGAGCCTCGCCGACC
>DATBLK010000015.1:0-7057 GCA_036555405.1 Anaeromyxobacteraceae bacterium | reverse complement strand
CGCCGGCTCGTCTGGCTGAACCCGCTCCTGCGCTACGGCGGCTTCGAGCCCCGGGCCGAGGGCGTGCGCGCCATGCTCCCCCACGTCGACGACTTCCGGCCGGTGCACGACCTCGAGAGCCTGGAGGCGCTCGCCGAGGCGCTCTCGGGCAGGGGCGCTTCGCCGCGCCGCGCGGCGCCGCGGTAGCATCGTGCGGTGCGCCTCCGGCTCGCCCTCGCCGCGGCTCTACCGGCGCTGGCCGCGCTCCTGGCGACGGCGCTCCTCGGCGACCGGCTGGCGCGCCGGGCCCTGGAGGAGGAGCTCGGGGCGCGGCTCGTGGCGGTCGCGCGGGCCGCGGCCGCAGGCCTGCCTGCCGAGCGGGTCGAGGCCCTGCAGCCCGGCGACGAGGGCACGCGCACCTTCGCCCACGTCGCCGCGCGGCTGGCGGCGCTGGCGCGGGCCACCGGGACCCGCCTCCTGGTGGTGCGCCCCGACCGGACGGCGCTGGCGGACTCGGAGGGGAGCCGCCGCATCGGCGAGCCGGTCCCGTCCCTGGAGCGCGACCGTTTCGAGGTCTCCGAGGCGGCGGCCGGCCGGGCCTCGCCGAGCCAGGTGCTCTTCGAGGGCCGGGACGGAGCGCTGTACAAGACCGGGTACGCGCCGCTCGCGGACGCCGGCGGCCGCGTGGTGGCGGTCGTGGCCGCCGACGGGACGGCCCCGTCCTTCGCCGCGCTGCGCCGCTTCCGCAGCCTCCTCGTCGTCCTGGCGGTGGGCGGCGCGGCGCTGGGGGCGGCGCTGGCGGCGGCCGCCGCCCTCTCCCTGGCGCGACCGCTCCGGGCGCTGGCGGCCGCGGCTCGCCGCATGGGGGAGGGCGACCTGACGAACCCCTTGCCGCCCGCCGGCGACGGCGAGGTCGAGACGCTGCGGCGGACCCTGGAGGAGATGCGCCAGGCGCTGCAGGCGCGCGACCGGGAGCGCGAGACGATGCTGGCCGGCATCGCCCACGAGGTCCGCAACCCCCTGGGCGCGATGGAGCTCTTCGCCGGGGCGCTCGCCGAGGACGTCCGCGGCCGGCCGGAGGCGGCGCACGTGGAGCGCATCCGGCGCGAGCTGGCGGCGCTGGCGCGGATCGTCGACGACTTCCTCGCTTTCGCGCGCCCCCGGCCGCTGGAGCCGGAGCCCATCGACGCCGCTGCGCTGGCGGCCGAGGTGCGCGACCTCGCCCTGCCGGTCGCCCGGGAGCGCGGGGTGGAGCTCCGGGCCGCGGGGCGCGGCTCCTTCACCGCCGACCGCCAGGCG
The DNA here is from genome assembly GCA_036555405.1 of Anaeromyxobacteraceae bacterium. Taxonomy (GTDB): domain Bacteria; phylum Myxococcota; class Myxococcia; order Myxococcales; family Anaeromyxobacteraceae; genus DATBLK01. The sequence goes on along the minus strand of DATBLK010000015.1, from coordinate 5,779 downwards.
CTGCGGGGCGCGGCGCTGAATCTGGTATTGAACGCGCTCGAGGCCTCCCCGCCCGGTGCCGCCGTGGAGCTCTCGGTGGAGGTACGCGGCCAGGAGGCGGCGGTGGAGGTGCTGGACCGCGGCGCGGGGCTCTCGGCCGAGGCGCGGGCCCGGATGTTCGAGCCCTTCTTCACGACGCGGGAGCGCGGCACCGGGCTGGGGCTGGCCCTGGCGCGCCGCGCGGCGGCGGCGCACGGCGGGGCGCTGGCCGTCACCGGGCGGGAGGGTGGCGGGACCGCGGCCCGCCTCGCCGTCCCCGCGGCCGGGCCGGGCGCGGCGGTTCGCGCCGGGGGCGTTCCGCCGTAGGATCCTCCCCGTGGCCCGGGTCCTCGTCGCCGACGACAGCGACGCCATGCGCGACGGCATGGTGCTCACGCTCACCCGCCTGGGACACGAGGTGCGGGGCGTGAAGGGCGGCGCCGAGGCGCTGGCGGCCTACGCCCGGCGGCAGGCCGACGTCGTGGTGACCGACCTCAGGATGATCCCGGTGGACGGGCTCGAGGTCGTGCGGCGCCTTCGCGAGGTCGACCCGCAGGCCACGGTCCTGGTGGTCACCGCCCACGGGAACGTGACCACCGCGGTGGAGGCGATGCGCGCCGGCGCCGTCGACTTCCTGGAGAAGCCCTTCTCCCCCGAGCTCCTCGGCGCGCGGGTCGAGAAGGCCGTCGAGATCGCCCGGGAACGCCGCGGCGCCCGCGACGCCCATGCCCGCGCGGCGGCGCTCGACGAGGACAGGGCCCGCGAGGCCGGCCCCCTCGGCCTGGTCGGGGACTCCGAGCCGATGCGGCAGCTCCGGGAGCAGGTTCGCCGGGTGGGGCCCACCGACGCCGACGTCCTGGTGCTCGGCGAGTCGGGAAGCGGCAAGGAGCTCGTCGCCCGGGCTCTCCACGCGGCGAGCCGGCGCCGCGACGGTCCCTTCGTCGGCGTCTCCTGCGCCGCGCTGCCCGAGGGGCTCCTCGAGTCGGAGCTCTTCGGCCACGAGCGGGGCGCCTTCACCGGCGCCCAGCGCCGCAAGATCGGGCGCTTCGAGCTGGCCCACGGGGGGACCCTCTTCCTCGACGAGGTGGGGGAGATCGCGCCGGCGGTGCAGGTGAAGCTGCTGCGCGTCCTCCAGGAGAGGACCCTGGAGCGGGTCGGGGGGGAGGAGACGCTCACCGTCGACGTCCGGATCATCGCGGCGACGAACCGCGACCTGCGGGCCCGGGCCTCCGCCGGCGGATTCCGCGAGGACCTCTACTACCGGCTCGCCATCGTCCCCCTTCGCGTTCCGCCCCTGCGCGAGCGCCCGGAGGACGTGGAGCGGCTCGCCGCCCATTTCCTCGAGAAGCACGCCGGGCGCATCGGCCGGCGCCTCTCGGGATTCGAGCCCGACGCGCTGCAGCTCCTGCGGCGGCAGGCCTGGCCCGGCAACGTGCGCGAGCTCGAGAACGCGGTGCAGCAGGCGATGGTGTTCGCCGACGGGCCGCTCGTCCGCGCCCGGGACCTCCCGGCCGCGCTCCGGGAGCCTCCGGCGCTGCCCGTGCCCCGCGGCGATCGGAGCCTCACCGACATCCTCGAGGATCTCGAGAAGCAGCTCGTGGCCTCGGCCTACGAGCGCGCCCACGGCGTGAAGGCCGAGGCGGCGCGGCTCCTCGGCATCAAGCCCTCGGCGCTCTACTACAAGCTGGAGAAGTACGGGCTCGGCCGCCTGGACGAGGGGAAGGGCTCATGCTGAGGGGGCCTCGGATTTTCGAGGATCTGCTCGACGCTCCGGCGGCCGCGGCAGGCCCCGCTCGCGCCCGATCCCGTGTCCACGACGGAATTCCGGGGGCGGGGGTGGCACGGGGGTTGCTGCGAATGCTCTCCGCGATGCGCTGGTCTCCCGTCCTCCAGGCCTTCTTCGCCGTCGGTCTCCTCGCCGGGGGACCGGGGGCGCGGGCGGAGCAGGGGCGGCGCGAGGCCGAGGCGGAGCTGGCGGCGCTGGCGGCGCGCATCGAGGCCCTGAAGCGCGAGGCGGCCGGGGGCCGGGACGCCGGCGCCGAGCTCGAGCGGCTGCTCCGCCGGGCGCAGGAGCTGGCGGCGCGGCTGGAGCGCGAGCGGCCGGGATCCCGGGTGGCCGGGGACGCCGGACCGGACGCCCAGGAGCTCCGGGAGCGGGCCGATGCGCTCCGCGACGCCGCCGACCGGCTCGCCGCCCGCGTGGCCGAGATCGACCGGCTCCTCGAGGCGTCGCGCCGCCAGCGCGAGCTCGCCGGGCGCCTGGAGGCGGTGGGCGGCGCCGGCGACCTCCTCGCCGATTCCAGGGCCGGGCGGGCGCGGGCCCCTCCCGCGGCGGCGCTTCCGGGGACCGGGCCGGCGGGATCGCTCGACGGGTCGGGCTCGGGGCTGGCGGGTGCGCCGGCAGCGGGCGCGCTGGGCGCCGTCGCGGCCGGCGCCGCCGGGGCGAGCGGCGCGAGTCGCGGCTGGATCGACGAGCGGTCCCTGCGGCGGGAGCGCGCCGAGGCGCTCCGGGCCCTCGCGGGCCTGCGCGCCGACGCGGAGGTGCTCGAGGCTCGCGCCCGGGCGCTGGACGCGGCGCGGTAGAGCGCGTGCCGGGCGAGAGGTGGCGAACCGGACCACCCCCGCACCTTCGCCGCTCCCGTCGTTCACGAATCGCGCTCGGTCGTCTAACCTGGCGCCGCGTGTGCCGATCTCTCGCCCTGCTCCTCGCGCTCGCGCTCGCGGGGGCCGCCCGGGCCGACGACGGAGCATGGGAGGCGCGGGGCGAGGTCGGCGGGGGCGTCGACACGAACCCCGGGCGCCTGGCGGGGCCGGGCGCCGTCGCCGCCGGCTTCACCAGCGCCCTGGTCGAGGCCCGGGCCGGGGTGGAGGGCGAGGGGCGTCGCGCCTCCGTCCGGATCGCCGAGGCGGGGCGGCTGTACCTCCGGGCGCCCAGGGCCAACGCGCTCGGCTCCCGGCTCGAGGCCGACGTGCGGCTCGGCCTGGGAGCGGGGTTCGGAGCCGGAGCCTCGCTGGCCGGAAGCGACCTCCGCGAGCGCGGCGGCGTGCTCGACCAGGGGACGTTCCGCGGCGAGGCGACCCTGGCCTGGGAAGGGGAGCGCTGGGCAGCCTCCGGCGGCGCCGCCTGGTCCCTGTTCGCGCCGCGCTGGGCCGAGTTCCGGCCCTTCGCGTCCCAGGGCCCGGAGCTGGCCGCCCGGCTCTCCCACTCGCCGTCCGGGGGCCACGCGGTCGCCCTGGGCGCGACCCTGAGGTCGAGCGACTACGGCGCCTGGCCCGGCGGGCGGCGCGACCGGGCCGCCGGCGGATCGGCGGAGTGGGCCTACCGGGGCCCCTTCGTGGTCTCCGCGAGGTACGACCTGACCGGGAACCGGTCCACCTTCGACGGCGGGGACTTCCAGCGCCACCGCGTCGCCCTCGCCGCCGCCGCCTACCTGTCGGGCGACTCGTCGCTCGCCGTCCGCGTGCGCCTGCAGCGGTCGCGCTACCCGCGGGCGCTGCAGCTCCAGGAGCAGCTCCTCCTCGAGGGTGGCGAGGGCCAGGACGCCGTGGAGGCCCGGCTCGTCCTCCCGGTGCGCGGCGGATGGGAGCTGGCGCTCTCGCTCGCCCGGCACTGGAGCGAGGTGGTCCGCGGCGGGCCCTCCTTCGACCGGACCGTGGCGGCGCTGACGCTCGGCTTCCGTCACGGGGCGAGCTTCACCATGGGCACGCCGTAGGGGCCGGAGGGCAGGTAGGCCCAGCCCCCGGCGACCACGATGTCGCTGACCCAGCCCTGTGTTCGCACGAAGCGCTCGAAGGTGGGGCGGGCCGGCTCGCCGAGGTCGTAGATCAGGATTCCCTGATCGCCCCATCCGGCCTGGAGGAAGACCTTGCCGCCCGCGGCCTCCGCGAGCCAGGCCCAGCTTCCCTCGACGGGCTGCTCGCTGGCGAGCGCCATCGACCCGAGGGCGACCGCCGCGAGCCGGGTGCTCACCACCTGGCCGGACCAGTCGGTGGAGACGGCCCAGGCGAAGTCCTCGCCGGCGGCCGCGCCCGCCGGGTACCCCTTCAGCGGCGCGCTCCCGTAGAGGCGGGCCCTGTCCCCCACCAGGAGCAGGCCGTGCATCCAGGTGGTGGAGCCGGCCTCCCAGCCGCTCTCCAGCGTGTAGATGCGCGCGCCGTCGGCCGAGGCGGCGAAGAAGACGCCGGGGACGTTCACCTTGGGGAGCAGGACCGGCGACAGCGGATCGCGGAGGTCGATGCGATCGACGAAGTAGCGGCCCGCCGCCGCGCGCCCGTCCCACTCGTAGTGGGTGAGCCAGAGGTAGGGGCCGAAGGCCGTCAGCCCCCAGGACCAGGTGCCCTGGGGGAGGGCGACCGCGGAGGCGAACCGCGGCCGATCCGGGTCGGAGAGGTCGAAGACCCGCACCTCGTCGCGAGGAGCCGGGCCGCAGGCGTAGTCCGCCGGGCAGGGCCACCACCAGTAGGCGCGGTGGACGGCGAGCGCGTGGCCCACCAGCACCGCCTCGCCGCCGTACCCCCACCAGCCCCGGATGGCGCCGACGGCGTCGGCGGGGTCGAGGTCGAGCCGGCCGCGAAGCACCGGGTGCAGCGGGTCCGCGAGGTCCACCGCCTGGAGCCAGGCCCTCCCCGTGTACCAGTCCTGCGCCAGGAGCCAGGCGACGTCGCCGTCCTGGTAGAGCGCGGCCGACGGCGCCGCGACCGGCACGCGCGCCAGCGGCGCCGGCGCGTCCGGGTCGAGCGCGTCGGTGACCACCAGCTCCGCGGCGCGCGCCCAGTCGCCGGCGAGCTCGACGGCGGCGCCGCGCACGATGGCCAGGGCGTTCACCGAACGCGAGAGGTCGATGCGGGCCAGCTCGACCGGCGCCGCCCGGTCGGTGGCGTCGATGGTCTGCAGCGACTCGTCGGAGAGGGCGACGAGGTGCTGGCCCGAGGTCTCGACCGGGAAGGCGCGGGTCACGGCGCCGGGGTGAGGAAGGAACCCCTGCAGGGTCAGCGCGTCGCGCCCGAGATCGAGGAGCTGGGTGCCGCCGGCGAACTTCCAGGTCGCCGGATCCCAGCCCTGGAGCGGGACGAGGATCAGGCCGGCCCCGGCCGGAGGCGGGTCGAAGACCAGGAAGGCCTTGCGGAGGTCGTCGGGGCGCACCGAGAGCCAGCTCCAGCCGGAGCCGAAGATCGCGCGGGAGAGGAGCTTCGGGGCGGCGAGGTCGGCGACGTCGAGGAGCGAGACCGCGAGCTGGAATGGGAGGCCGGCCTCGTTGGTGTGGCCCAGGGCCACCAGCCGGTCGCCGCGGGGCTCGATGAAGTCGAGCTGCCCGGGCATGGCGAGCTGGCCCGCGATCCACGGGTGGACGGGGTCGCTGGCGTCGATGGCCCAGAGGGGATCGGTGCGCTGCGCCGTGACCACGTAGACCCGCGACCCGTCGAAGCGCGCCGCGGTGAGCGACTCGGCGATCTCCACCGCGAGGCGGGAGAGCGGCTCCGCGGCGTCGGGGGTCGGCGAGGACCAGATCTGGAGCGCCGCGCCGCCGGCCCAGCCGGTGGCCACCACCGCCCGGAACAGGCCGGTGGCGGCGTCGAAGTCCATGCCCCAGCGGTCGTTCACCAGGCCGGCGCACCCGAAGGCGGTGCCGGCGCGGAGCGCGCCCCCCGGGTCGGAGATGTCGATGACCCGGAAGTTCGTCACCGGCCCCCAGCCCCCGGCGCCGCCCTGCTCCCAGCCGGCGAACGCGAGCGTGATGCGCTCGGCGGTGACGTTGGCGTG
>DATBLK010000007.1:0-15888 GCA_036555405.1 Anaeromyxobacteraceae bacterium | reverse complement strand
GAGGACGACGCCGTCGAGGCCGGCCGGGATCCGGGCGTCGCGGGCCCGCAGCCGGGCGGCCGTCGGACCCTGGAGCGGCGCGAAGCGGAGGAGGCCGCCGCGGTCGCGCGCCACGAGCCAGGCGACGGAGCCGGTGCAGAGCGCACAGGCGCCGTCGTAGAGGACGATGCGCGGCGGCAAGGCCCGCGGCTGGTCGTCGGCGGCGGCCACGCCCCATGAGATGGCGCCGCCGGGCCCGCGGCGCCACCCCCCGCTGCGGGCGGCGGCCCAGGCCCGGAGGCGCGCTACCATTCGCTTCCCTCGCCGGCACGGAGGCCCGATGAGCCCACGGTGGAAGGACGCGCTCTTCACCCCGCTCCAGGTGGTCCTCACGCTGCTCCTCTTCGTCGAGGCCGCGGCCATCTACGGCGTCGCCGCCGCCCCGGCCGCCTGGCTCTGGCTCCGCCTCGAGGCCTGGCTGCCCCTCGGCGGCGCGGCGCGGCTCCTGGCGCTCTGCGTCGCCGCGGCCGGCGCCTGGTTCCTCTTCGGCCTGACGCTCCTCGCCGTGATCCCGCTGGCGCGCTGGCTCACCTTCGCCCTGGGGACGCCGGTGGGCCGCTTCCCCTTCCTCTCCCTCGGGGCCTGGCGCTGGGCCAGCTACAACGCGCTCACCCTCATGCTGCGCTTCACCTTCGTGAACTGGATCCGGGTGACCCCGTTCCTGCCGCTCTACCACCGGCTCATGGGCATGCGGGTGGGGCGCCGCGTCCAGTTCAACACCGCGGTGGTGGCCGACCAGAACCTGCTCGAGGTGGGCGACGACTCGGTCATCGGCGGCGACGTCACCCTCATCTGCCACTCGGCGGAGCGCGGCCGGCTCGTCACCGCGCCGACGCGCATCGGGCGCGGCGTCACCGTGGGGCTCATGGCGGTGATCCTCCCCGGCTGCACCATCGGCGACGGCGCGGTCATCGCCGCCGGCTCGGTGCTCATGAAGGGCACGCGGGTGGGGCCCGGGGAGGTCTGGGCCGGCTCGCCGGCGCGGCGCCTGGGCGGGCGGCGGAGGGGCGGGGCGCGGCCGGGCGGGGTCCGGGAGGCGTAGCCGGGAAGACCGGCGCCGGGCTCAGAACGGGTGCACGAACAGCCCGCTGCGCAGCTTGGGCTCGAACCAGGTGCTCTTCGGAGGCATCGCGAGGCCGGCGTCGCTCACGGCCATCACCTGGTCGATGCGCGTCGGGAAGAGGTGGATGGCCATCGACCAGCCGCCCTGGTCGACCCGCCGCTCGAGCTCGGCGGCCCCGCGGATGCCGCCGACGAAGTCCACGTCCCGGTCGCGGCGCGGGTCCCGGATCCCGAAGACGGGCCCGAGCACCTGGTCCTGGCAGATCGAGCAGTCGAGCGAGGCGACGGGGTCCCGGGCGTCGAAGGTCCCCGCGCGGACGCGGGCGCGCCACCACCGGCCCCCGGCGTAGACGCCGAACGAGAGCGGCGCCTCCGGGGCCGGCCCCCCGGCGGGCTCGACGTCCAGCACCTTCCGGATCTCGGCGAGGAGCGCCTCGGCGCCCCGGCCGCGGCGGTCCCGGACCACCCGGTTGTAGGCGAGGATCTGCATCTGGTCGTGCGGGAAGACGACGGCCAGGAAGGCGCCGTGCTCGCCGGGCCGGCCCTTCCGCAGGGCGTGGACCCGGGCCGCCGCCGCCGAGCGGTGGTGCCCGTCGGCGACGTAGAGCGCGGGGACGGCGCGGAAGAGCCCGGCGATGCGGCTCCCGGCCTCCTCCGGCGCCAGCCAGAGGCGGTGCTCGACCCCGTCGGCGGTGACGAGGTCGTACTCGGGTGCGCCTCGCTTCACCGCCTCCACCTCGGCGTCGAGGGCGGCGACGCTGCGGTAGGTGAGGAAGACCGGCTCGTCGTGCGCCGAGAGGACGTCGACGTGGCGGGTGCGATCGTCCTCCTTGTCGGCGCGGGTCCTCTCGTGCTTCCGGATGCGGTCCGCGACGTACTCCTCCACCGAGGCGCAGGCCACGATGCCGGTCTGCCGGTGCGACCCCATCCGCTGCGCGTAGACGTAGAGGCGAGGCTCCGGGTCCCGGAGGAGCACGCCGCGGGCCTGGAAGTCCGCGAGCGCGCGGGCCCCCTGGGCGTGGACCTCGTCGGCGTGCTCGTCCGTGCCGGGCGGGAGGTCGATCTCCGGGCGGGAGACGTGGAGGAAGCTGTCGGGGTTCCCGGCGGCGAGCGCCCGCGCCTCCTCGGTGGAGACGACGTCGTAGGGCGGCGCCGCCACCCGCAGCGCGCCCGAGGGCGGTGGGCGCAGTGCGCGAAAGGGCGTCAGCGTTGCCATGCGGCGGTGGCTCCCCCGGTGAAGGGGACTCTTACCACAGGCGGCTCCGCCCGGCGGGGCGCTCGTTTCCTGTTTTCCGGGCGACCGGACGTGTAGCATCGCCGTCTCGGGGGAAGGGGGGAGACCGTGGACCGCCAGCTCGAGCAGCGGATTCTCTCGTGCCCGGGCCTTCCCACGCTCCCGGCGGTGGCCCTGGAGCTCCTCAGGCTCTGCCGCTCCGACGACGTCGACCTCCGGAGCGTGGCCCAGTGCCTCTCCCGCGACCCGACCATCGCCGCCCGGGTGCTGCGGGTCGCCAACTCCGCCGCCGTGGCCCGCGGCCACGTCGCCACGCTCACGCGCGCGGTCCCGCTCCTCGGGTCCAACACCGTCCTCGCCGTCGCGCTCAGCTTCTCGCTGGTGCGGGGGCGCCGCCGCGACCGGTCCGGCGGCTTCGACCACGCGACCTTCTGGCGCCGCGCGGTGTACTCCGCCGTCGGCTCCCGCGCCCTCGCCGACCAGGACGGCGTCGACCGCGAGGAGGCCTTCCTCGCCGGCCTCCTTCAGGACCTGGGCGTCCTGGCGCTGGCCGAGGTCTTCCGGGCCGACTACGGCGACGCCTGGCTGCAGGCGCGCGGCGACCACGACCGGCTCGCCGAGCTGGAGCGCGAGCGCTTCGGCGCCGCCCACCCCGAGGTCACCGACCTGCTGGCGCGCACCTGGAACCTCCCCGAGCCTCTGCGGGAGACGGCGCTCGCGAGCCACACCCTCCCGCCGCGGCCTGACCCGGACGGCCGCCGCGGCCGCTTCCGCCTGGTGGACTGCACCTACCTCTCCGGCAAGCTCGCCGACGTGTGGATCCGGCCCGACCCGGCGACCGCGGTGGCCTGCGCCCTCGACGTGGCGCGCGCGCACCTCCACATGGCCCGCGACGCGCTGGCGTCGGCGCTGGCGCGAATGGCCGGCACCATCCCCGAGATCGCCGCCGACTTCGAGATCGATCTCGCCGGCGAGGCCGAGGCCCAGGTCGCCCTCGACCAGGCGCGCGAGGTCCTGGTGCGCGTGGCGCTGCGCGAGGCGGCGGCCCTCCCGCGGGGCGGAGCGGAGGCCGCCGACCGCGCTGCCTTCGAGGCCGCCCTCCAGGACGCATTCGCGGCGGCCGGAAGCGGGCGAGGCGTGCTCACCGTCGTGCTCTGCCACCTCGGGGCGCTGCCCGGCGATGGGGTGCCCGGCCCGGTCCTGGAGCAGCTCGCCCGGGCCCTCTCCGGCGCCCTCCGCGGCGGCGACCTCGCCTCGACGCCGGGCCGGGGGCTCCTGGCCCTCGTCCTGCCGGGGACGGCCGAGGCGGCCGCGGCGCTCTTCCCCGACCGGGTCCTCGTCCGGGCCCCGCCGCTCGACGGGACCGGCCTCGGGCCCATCGCCTTCGGGTGGGCCACCCACGGCGGCGAGCACCGCCACGAGAGCGCCGTCGCGCTCCTCGCCGCCGCCCAGGCGGCGCTGGCGCGGGCCCGCGGCGCGCCCTAGGTCCCGCGCGGCGTGTCCCCCGGCCCGCGCCGGCGCGTCCCCGCGGCCACGGGAGCGTCCGCCGCTCCGGAATGAGCCGCCGGGTCCGGGGTTTCCAGTGGGCGAGGCGTGGCACGCCTCGTGCTGCATCCCACACGGCACTCGAAGCGCACACCTTGCCCGGACGGCCGGGAAGGGCTAGACCGCCCGCGGGACCCGCCTTGGACCTCGCCCCTCCGCCGCCGAAGCGGCTCCGACCGCGCCGCGCCCTCGGCGCCGCGGCGCTCGCCGCCGGCGCCCTCGCGGCCGGCGCGCTGCTCCTCGCCTGGTCGTGGACCTGGGAGCTCCCGGCGTTCGACGGCCTCCAGGACTACCGGCCGCTCGCGGCGACGCGCGTCCAGGGGGTGGACGGGAGCGAGGTCTTCGCCTTCGCCCGCGAGCGGCGCACCGTCGTTCCCTTCGAGGAGATCCCCGACCTCATGAAGAAGGCGGTGCTCGCCGCCGAGGACGCGAAGTTCTACGAGCACCAGGGGCTCGACTGGCTCGCCATCGCCCGCTGCGCGGCGAAGGGCCTCCTGCGGGGCCGGGTCTCGTGCGGCGGCTCCACCATCACCCAGCAGGTGGTGAAGACCTTCCTCCTCCCCGGCGAGTCGCGGGTGAAGCGGAAGGTGAAGGAGCTGGTGCTGGCGCCGCGGCTCGAGGAGCGGCTCACCAAGGACGAGATCCTCTACCTCTACCTGAACCAGATCTACTTCGGCCACCTGCGCTACGGCGTCGAGGAGGCGTCGCGCTTCTACTTCGGGAAGCCGGTGCGCGAGCTGACGCTGGGCGAGGGGGCGGCCCTGGCCGGGGTGGTGCAGTCGCCCATGCGCCTCTCCCCCCTGAAGCACCCGGAGGCGGCCAAGGAGCGGCAGCGCTACGTGCTCCGGCGGATGGCGGAGGCCGGCTTCATCTCCGCGGCGCTCGCCGAGGAGGAGGCCGCCCGCCCGCTGGCGGTGGCGAGCCGGCCCGACGACCCGCCCGGCGCCTGGTACGCCGACGCCGTCCGGCGGATCCTCGACGAGCGCTACGGCGCCGAGCGGGTCGAGACCGACGGCCTGTCGGTGGACGTGGCCATGGACCCGGCGATGCAGCGCGCCGCCGAGGTCGCGCTCGAGGCCCAGCTGCGCGCCGTCGACAAGCGCCAGGGCTGGCGCGGCGCCCCTCACCACCTCGAGCCGGACCAGGTGGCGGCCGCGATGGAGCCCTGGCGCGAGCGGCTCGGCGCCGTCCAGCCTCGCCCGGGCGAGGTGCTGGTCTGGGACCTGGCGCAGGTCTCCGGCGACGACCCCGAGCCCGAGCGGGAGGCCGACGTCCGCCGCCTGGTCCGGGTGCGTCGGCTCGAGGCGGGCGCCATCTACTCCGGCCTCGTCGCAGCGGTGTCGGAGAAGGGCGCCGAGGTCGATCTCGGCGGCGCCCGCGGCACGGTGGCGCTCGCCGACTGCGGCTGGGCGCGGCGCTGGAGCCCGACCTCGCCCACGCCGGCGCCGCGACGCATGGGCGAGGTCCTCGCGCCCGGGGACGTCGTCCCGGTCCGGGTGCTGCCCGGGAAGAGCGCCCCCGCGGAGGCGGCCCGGACCGGCAGGAAGCTGTCCCTGGCGCTGGAGCAGCTGCCCCGGGTTCAGGGGGCGCTCGTCGCCATCGACCCCCGGACCCGCGGCGTCCGGGCGCTGGTGGGCGGCTACGACTTCGCGACCACGCAGTTCAACCGGGCGCTGCAGGCGCGGCGCCAGCCGGGGAGCGCCTTCAAGCCCTTCGTCTGGGGCGCGGCCATCGAGTCGCGCCGCTTCACCCCGGCCACCGTGGTCCTCGACGCGCCGGACGTCTACCGCGACCCCTGGACGGGCGCGGAGTGGAAGCCGCGCAACTTCGAGCGCGACGAGTACGACGGACCCATGCTCCTCGCCGATGCGCTGGCCCACTCGAAGAACACGGTCTCGGCGAAGCTGGTGGACGCCCTGGGCGTGGACGCGGTCGCCGCCTTCGCGCGCCGCGCCGGCGTCCAGGGCGAGCTGCCGCGGAGCCTGTCGCTGGCCCTGGGCACGGGCGAGGTGACGCCGCTCGAGCTCGTGAACGCCTACGCCACCATCGCCGCCCGCGGCACGGAGGCAGACCCGGTGATGGTCCTGCGCGTCCGCGATCGGAACGGGGAGGTGCTCGAGGAGCATTACCCGCCGGTGCCGATGGTGGAGCCGGCCGCCGTCCCGGCGCCGGAGGCGGCGTCGAGAGCGGTGGCGACCGCGACCTCGCCCCAGGGGGAGGCGAACGCCGCTGCGACCGCCCCCTCACCCCAGCCCCCTCCCCCGCCGGGCGGGGGAGAGGGGGAAGGGACCGGAGCCGAGGACCCCGGCGTGCCCTCCCCCGGCATGCAGCCCGAGGTGGCCTTCGTCCTCCAGTCGATGATGCGCGGGGTGGTGGAGTACGGGACCGGGCAGGCGGCGCGGGCGCTGGGGCGACCGGCGGCGGCCAAGACGGGGACCGCGCAGGAGCACCGCGACGCCTGGTTCGTGGGCTTCACGCCCGAGCTGGTCGCGGGCGTCTGGGTGGGCTTCGACACCCACGAGCCGCTCGGGCCGCGCGAGACCGGCGCCGGAGCCGCGCTGCCCGCCTGGCTCACCTTCATGAAGCAGGCGCTCGCGGGACGGCCGGCGACGGACTTCGCGCCGCCGGCCAACGTGGAGCTGGCGCGCATCGACGCGCACACCGGCCTGCTCGCCGGCGACGGCGCGGAGCAGGCGCCCTTCCACGCCTTCCTCTCCGGCACCGCGCCGAGCCGCAGCGCGGCCGACGCTCCCCAGCCCGGCGCCGCGCCCCAGAACTTCTTCCAGGACGACCGCTAGAATCGGGGCGTGCACCTCCTCCCCGTGGCCCTGCTCCTCGCCGCTTCGGCGGATGCCGGCGCGCTGGGGCGCGCCGCCGAGGAGGTGGCGCGGGCCGTCGTCGACGGGCCCCCGGACCGCGTCTCCCTTCGCGTCGCGGCGCCCGGCGCCGAGGGGCTCGCCGAGCCGTTCGCCGCCGCGCTCGCCGCCGCCCTGGGGCGACGCGGCCTGGCGGCGGCGCCGCTCCGGGGGCGCGAGCCGCCCGAGGCGGCGGCGCGCGCGGCAGGCGCCGACCGGCTCCTCCGCGTCCGCCTGGCCCTGGGCGCGGGCGGGCGGGACCTGGCGGTGGCCGTCGAGGTCCTCCCGCTCCGCGAGAGCTTCTTCCTGCAGGCGTATCCGGCGACCCCGGGGGCCAGGCTGATCGCCTTCGCGGTGCCCGCCGACGCCGCGGCCCTGGCCCTGGCCCGGCCGCCGGCGACGGCGCGCGCCGCGGCCCCCTCGCTCGTCCCGCTCTTCGCCCTCCCCGAGCCGGTGCTGGCGCTCGCGGTCGCGGTCGGCGGCGACGCGCCCGCCATCCTCGCCGCCGCGCCGGGCGCGCTCCTCCTCCTCTCCGCGGCCGGGGAGCGCCTGGCCTCCCGCCCCGCGCCCGAGGCCCCGCCCGGCCCCGGCCGCCGCGCCCCGGCCGCGGCGCTGGCGGCCGCCGGCTTCGGCGAAGGGCGCCTCGCCTGGCAGCTCGCCGGGATGCCCCGCGCCGAGGTGCTGGACCTCGCCGGGGGGCGACTGGAGCCGGTGGCGGAGCTCGCGGCCGCGCCGCTCGCGGGCGGCGGCGCCGGACCGCTCCTCGGCGCCTTCGCGCCCGGGCTCCCGCTCTACCAGGACCTCCTCCTCCTCCGCGCCGACGCCGCCGCCCGCGCCCGCTCCCCGCGCCTCCTGCAGGGCGCCGCCGCCGCGCCGCGCCCCGGGCGCGCCGCCTTCGCCGTGCTGCGGGCCGACGACGCCGCCGAGGTCCTGGGGCGCGACCTGGCGCCGGCCGGGCCCCCGGTGGAGGGCGTGGGCGCGGCCTTCGCGCTCGCCGACCTCGACGGCGACGGCGAGCCCGAGCTCGTCGCCTCCCGGGCCGAGCCGGGCGAGTCCGACGAGGTTCGCGTCGTGCGCCTCGGCCCGCCGGCGGAGGTCACCTTCCGGTCGGAGCCGGTCGCGGGAGCGCTCCTGGCCGCGGCCGCCGGCGATCTCACCGGGGACGGCGTCGACGACGTCGTGCTCGCGGCCGCGGTGGCGGGAGGAGGCACGCGGCTGTGGCTCCTCAGCTCCGACCCGCGGGAGGCCGCGCGTTGAGCCCGGGGCGCGCCGCCGCGCTCGTCGGCCTCCTCGCCGCCGCCCCCGCGGCCGCGGGCGTCCGCCCGCGCCCGGGCGGCGAGCTCCGGGTCCTCCTGCCGGCGGCCCCGGCCGAGCTCGACCCGGCGCGGGCCGCGAGCCCCGCCGACCTGGTCCTGGCCCGGGCCCTCCACGCCACCCTCCTCGAGGTCGACGCCGCGGGCGAGCTGCGGCCCGCCCTGGCCGAGCGGGTGACCGCATCGCCCGACGGCCGCGAGGTCCTGGTCCGGCTGCGCGCGGGCCTGCGCTTCCACGACGGCTCCCCGGTGACGGCGGCGGACGTCGCCGAGAGCCTGGCGCGGCTGCTCCGGCACGGCTCCCACGCCTGGATCGCCTCCGCGGTGGAGGGGGCGGACGCCGTCCGCGGCGGGCGCGCCCGCTCCCTCGCCGGGGCGCGCCCCCTCGGCGAGCTGGAGGTCGCCGTCTCCCTCTCGCGCCCCGAGCCGGATTTCCTCCGGGCCCTCGCCGCCGCGCCCGCGGCCGTGGTCCACGTCGGGCCCGGCGGCCTCTCCGGCGCAGGCCCCTTCCGCCTGGGGGAGCGCACCGCCGACGCCATCCGGCTGCTGCCGTTCGAGGGCCACCACCGCGGCCGCCCCTGGTGCGACGGGGCGGTGCTGGCGTGGCCCGACCCGGCGGCGGCGGCCCGCCGGCTGGCGCGCGGCGGGGCCGACCTCCTGCTGCGTCCCGAGCCGGTGGCCGGCGCCGCGGCGCGGGACGGGCCGCCCCTCCTGCTGGCCCTGGCCGCGGTGAGCCCCCGGCTCGGGGCCGCCGCCGGGCCGCTCCGGGCCGCCATCGCCGGCGTCGACCGGGCCGAGCTCGCCCGCCTCCTCCGCGGCCCGGCCATCCCGCTCGCGGCCCTCCTGCCGCAGCTCGCGGCGGCGGCCCCGGTCGCCGCGCCGCCCCCGGGGCCGCTGCCCTCGCGCCTGGCGCTGGTCGTCGCCGCCTCGCTCCGGCCGCTGGCCGAGCGCCTTCAGGTCAAGCTCTTCGACCGCGGCATCCGCGCCGCCGTCGAGGCCGTGCCCGACGCCGCGCTGCCGGCGCGCCTCGCCGCGGGCGCCCACGACGTCGCGCTCCTCCCGGTGGCCCTGGCGAGCGGCGCGCCCCGGCTCGCGCTGGCGCAGCTGGCCCAGGCGCTGGGCGGCGACCCGCTGGCGCCGGTGGAGGCCGACGCGGCCGCGGCCGCGGCGCGCCTGGAGGAGGCGCTGGCCGCCGTCCCGCTCGCCGCCGCGCCGCTCCGCGCGGCGGCGCGCCCGGCGGTCCAGGGGCTCGCCTTCTCGCCCGACGGCGGCCTGGACCTCGCCGACCTCTGGTTCCTCCCCGACCGCCGGGGGGCGCGGTGACGCTGCGGGCGCGGCTCACGCTGGCCTTCGCCCTCTTCGCCGCCCTCCCGGTGGCCGCGGCACTCCTTCCGCTCGCCGGCGCCCTCTCCGACGCCCTGGGTCAGGAGTACCGCGCCCGGCTCGACGAGGCGGCGCGCGCCGCCGAGGCCGAGCTCGGCCGCCTCGGCGACGAGGCGGTGCAGGCAGCCCGGGAGCTCGCCGCCGGCCCGGAGCTCGCCGCGCTGGCGCGCGATCGCGAGGACGGGTCGCTGGACGCCGCCGACGCCGCCGGGCGCGCCGCCGCCTGGATGGCGGCCCGAGGCCTCGGCGCCGCCGCGGCGGTGGAGCCGGGCGGACGGGTGATCAGCTCCGGGCACCTCCCCGGCCGCGCCGGCGACGTCGACCCCGGGATCGCGGCCCTCCTGGCCTCGCCCGCGGGCCGCCCGCTGCCCTGCCTGCTCGCCCGCGCCACGCCGGCGGGGGTCGAGGAGGTCCTGTTCCTCGCCGCCTGGGCTCCGGCGCCGGAGCCACCCCTCCGCGCCGTCGCCGGCGTTGCGCTCGACGCCCGGTTCGCGGCCCGCCTCGCCGACCTCGCGGGCGGTCGGGTCGCGGTGCGGGGAGCCGGGGGCGCCGAGCTCGCCGCGGCCGGCGCCGCCGGCGCGCCGTCGGCGCTGGGCCGGCTCCTGGGGGCCCCGCCGCCGCAGGTGCGCGCCGTCGCGCTCCCGGCCCCGGGCCCCGTCGCCGCGGCGGTGGAGGTCTCGCTCCCCGCGACCGGGCTGGGCCGGGCCCTCACCGGCGCGGCGCTCGTCTTCCTGGGCGCCCTGGCCGCCGGGTCGCTCGCCGCCTCGCTCGCCGGCCACCTGCTGGCGCGGCGCATCACCCGGCCGCTGGAGGCGCTGCGCGCCGGCGCCGCGGCCGTCGCCGCCGGCGACCTCTCGGCGCGCGTCGACGCGGAGGCGCAGGGCGAGGTCGGCGAGCTGGTCCGGGCCTTCAACGCGATGACCGCCGACCTCGGCCGGGTCGCCGCCCGGGCCGCCGCCGCCGAGCGCGTGGCGGCGTGGCGCGAGGTGGCGCGCCGCCTGGCCCACGAGGTGAAGAACCCGCTCACGCCGGTGGCGATGAGCGTGGAGACGCTGCGCGAGGCCTGGGCCCGGCGCCGGCCCGAGTTCGGCGAGATCTTCGAGGAGGGGACCCAGGCCATCCGCGAGGAGGTCCGGCGCCTGGCGCGCATCGTCGACGAGTTCGGGCGCTTCGCCCGGCTCCCGGCGCCCGAGCTCGTCCCGGCGCCGGGGCGCGAGCTCCTCGACGCCTTCCTGGCCCTCTACCCCGAGGCGCCGCCGGGGATCACCCTGGAGCGCGAGGTGCCGGCGTCGCTCCCGGTGGTCCGCGCCGACCGCGACCAGATCCTGCAGGTGCTCCACAACCTGCTGCGGAACGCCTTCGAGGCCAGCGGGGCCCGCGGCGCCGTCCGGATCGCCGCCCGGGAGGAGGCGGGCGAGCTCGTGGTCGCCATCACGGACGGCGGCCCCGGCATCCGGCCCGAGGACCGCGACCGCCTCTTCGAGCCCTACTTCACGACCAAGGAGGCCGGCACCGGCCTCGGGCTGGCCATCTCCGACCGCATCGTCCGCGAGCACGGCGGCCGCATCGAGGTCCGCTCGGAGCCGGGAAGGGGCGCGACCTTCGAGGTGCGGCTGCCCGTCAGCGGATCGGCTGGGCCTTGAGCGCCGCCCGGCCGTCCTTCACGTAGGCCTCGAAGCGCACCGCGCGGCACTCGTACTTCCGGAGGAGCTGCTCGCGGTTCTGGCGGAGCTTCCCCACGAACCGCTCGAAGGTCAGGCCCTCCGCCCCCTCGCCGCAGGCCACCCGGAGGCGGACGAACTCGCGGAAGACCTCCTGCCAGTGCGCCTCGTCGGGGTCGAGCCCGGGCGGAGGCGGCGTGCGCGCCGCCGGCGGTGCGGCCGGCGCCGGCCAGGCCGCGGTGTCCGCCGTGGCGGTCGGCGAGAACGGCCGCGGCGCCGCCGGTGCGGCGGGTGCCGGCCAGCCCCCCGCGACCTGCGGGGGAGTCGGCGCGGACCGCCGCGAAGCCGGAGGGAAGAGGGCCGTCGGCGTCGCCGCGGGGTGCGGCGGCTCGATCACGCCCCCGGCCGGCGTCGGGGCGACGCCCGCCAGCTCCTCGGGCCGGGTCGCCAGGCTGGTGGCGTCGGAGACCGCGTCCCCCGGGCCTGCTTGGCCCGCCGGGGGCCGCGGCGCGGGGGGAGGCGGCGTGCGCGAGGCCGCGAAGAGGTCCGGGGCCGAGACCTCCGGCTCCGCTGCTGCGTGCATGGGCGGCGGGGGGTCGGCCGCCGGCCGAGGGGTCGGGGCCGCGGGCGTCGGAGCGCCGAACCTCGCGAACGGGTCCGGCTCGGGCACCGGCACGGGCGTCGGGGTCGGCGGGGGCACCGCCGCCGCGCCGGCCTGCTCCACCTGGACCTTTCCCGCCTCCGCCGCCTCGGCCGCCCTGTTCAGTGCCTTGGCCACCGTGCCCAGGCTCCCGGCGAGCGGCGCGACGCGCGCGCCGAAGTCGCCGCGCTGGATGCGCTCGGCGGTGGCGAGAAGCTCGTGCGGCACGCCCATCGGCAGCTCGCCGCCCAGGAACCCGACGAACAGGCCGGCGAGACCGAGCAGGACGAGGGCGAGGACGAAGGTCCACTGGAAGGTCGCGAGCCCGGCGAGCCGCGGCCCCATCGCGACCGAGAGGGCGGCGAGCCCGGTCCTCGTCCCGCGGAGCGCCACGACCTGCACCCGGTGCGCCGGCGCACGCGCGAGCAGCAGCGGGAGCGCCGGGGCGGCCGGGATGGCGGTCCGCAGCCGCGAGAGGGCGCCGGCGTCCACGGGCCGCGGCGTGGGCGACTCCGCCGCCGCGGTCACGGCGGCCAGCTCGCCCCGCTCGAGCGTGGTGACGGGCTTCCCCTGGCCCGCTAGGAGCGTGACCTCCGCGCCGGCGGCTGCCCGGAGCGCCCGGGCCCAGGCGTCGTCCACCGGAAGGCCCACGGCCACCGAGCCCTTCCCGGCGGGAACCGCCGAGACGAAGAAGAGCCGGCCGGCGACGCGCGCGTACCCCTCCCGGCGCCGTCCGCGGAGCGCCTCGGCGAAGAGGCCTCCCGCCGGATCCTGCACCTCCGCGTCCTTGCCGCCGACGCGGACCGCCGCGCCTTCCCGGCCGGCGGTTCCGACGAGCAGGGCCCGCGCCGCCTCGGCCGGCATCCCGCGGGCGGCGGCCGCGACCGCGACCGCGGCGGCGGCGGTCGCGTCCCCTTCCCCATGGTCGGCCAGCGCCGCCAGCACCGCCGGCTGGCGTGCCGCCGCCTCGGCGACCGCGGTCGCCTGGGCGGCGAGCAGCAGCGAGCGGGCGTCGAGCTGCGCGCCGGCGGCCCGCAGGTCCCGGTCGGCCGCTGCCAGCGCCTCCCCGGCGAGCCAGCGGGTCTCGAGGAAGAGGCAGGCCGCACCGGCCGCGAGCGCGAGCAGCGCGAATCCCCACAGCTTCAGCCGCGCCATGGCTGGCGTTCATAGCACGGAACCCCCGCCCGGCCCCACGCGCAGGTGCCGCAGGAGGCGCGAGAGCCCCTCGTCGAAGACCGCGGGCTCGGGCAGGAGCGAGATCACGAGGTGGCCGGGCCGGTCGAAGTCGTGGAGGAATCCGGGATGGACCACGGCGCCGTCCTCGAGCACCGCCAGGGCCAGGACCTCGTCGTCCCGGGCCTCGCCGACGCGCAGCACCGCGCTCCACCCGCCGCCGCCGGCGAGCGGCGTGGCGAGCGTCCCGCGGCAGGCGCCGGCGAGCCGCTCCCGGTTCCGGGCGAGCCGGGCGCGGAGGGGCCCGAGGAAGCTCTCCCGCCCGGCCAGGAGCCTCGGAACCGCGCGCTGGGCCGGGCCGGCGACCGAGAGGTAGGCGTCGGCGGCGACCTCGAGCCGCTCCAGCGCCGGGCCGACCAGCCGTTCCGGCCCGGCGGCGGCGAGCCAGGCCACCTTGAGCTGCGGGAGGCCGCAGACCTTGGAGAGGCCGGAGAGGTGGAAGGCGAGACAGGAGCGCGCCCCGGCCACGCTCGGCGCCGGAGCCAGCGCCGCGTCGGCGAAGACCTCGTCGCCGAGGAGCGCCAGGCCGCGGCGGGCGCAGAGGTCGTCGAGCCAGGCGAGGTCGCCGACCGAGAGCACGGCTCCGGTGGGGTTCGCGGGCGAGACCACCACCACCGCGCGGGCGCGCGGACCGATGGCCGCCTCCAGCGCCGCGCGGTCGAGGTGCCAGCCGGCGGCGTAGCGCCAGGGCCAGCGGACGAGCGACACCGCCTCGAGGCCGGTCAGGAGGTCGAGGAGGGGATAGGCGGGGACGGGCGCGAGCACCTCGTCGCCGGGGTCGCACAGGAGCTTGAGGAGCAGGCCGTAGGCCTCGCTCGTCGAGGCGGTGAGGAAGATGCGGTCGGGCTCGACGGCCGCGCCCCGCGCCGCCAGGTAGCCGGCGACGGCGCGCCGGGCCTCGGGCAGGCCCCGCGGCGACGGGTCGTAGCCCGAGAGGCCCGGCGCCCCGATGGCCCGCCGGAGCTCCTCCTCGTCCCAGAGGAGCCCGCAGCGCGTCGGGTTCGACTCGGTGAGGTCGAGGAGCGGCCGGCCCAGGGCGCGCAGCGCCTCCAGGCGGCGGACGAAGGCCGAGCCGGAGAGGTCCCAGTCGGTGCGCCGCGAGAGCACGGGGGCGCGAGGATAGCGCACCCGGACCGGCATCGGCGGCGCGGTCGAGGCGCTGGCGCGCCGGCTCCGGGAGCCGGAGTCGGTGCGGCAGGCGGCGCATCGGTCCGCTTGACGCCGGACGGCGCCGGCGGCATACCCGGCGGGGCGCGCTCCCCCCGGGCCGCTCGATCCGGAGACCGACGTGAAGACGATCGCCCTCCTCCTCGGCGCCACCCTGGCGCTCGCCGCTCGCGCCGACGAGGGCATGTGGACGTTCAACGGCTTCCCCGCCGAGGCGGTCCGGGAGAAGCACGGCTTCGCGCCCGACGCGCGCTGGCTGGAGCGCGCCCGGCTGGCGTCGGCGCGGCTGGCCCAGGGCTGCTCGGCGAGCTTCGTCTCCGCCACCGGGCTGGTGATGACCAACCACCACTGCGCCCAGAAGTGCATCGAGCAGCTCTCCTCCGGGACGCGAGATCTCGTGCGGGACGGCTTCCTCGCGAGGTCCGAGGCCGACGAGCTCCGCTGCCCGGAGCTCGAGGTGAACCAGCTCCTCGAGATCACCGACGTCACCGCCCGCCTCCGGCAGGCCACCCGCGGGCTCACCGGCCCGGCCTTCGGCGAGGCGCAGCGCTCCGAGACCGCGCGGATCGAGCGGGAATGCCAGACGACCCCGGCGCTGCGCTGCGACGTCGTCGCCCTCCACCGCGGCGGCCGCCACGACCTGTACCGCTACCGGCGCCTCCAGGACGTGCGGCTGGTCTTCGCCCCGGAGTTCGCCATCGCCTTCTTCGGCGGCGATCCCGACAACTTCATGTTCCCGCGCTACGACCTCGACGTCGCCTTCCTGCGGGTCTACGAGGGCGGCAAGCCCGCCGCCACCCCGACCCACTTCGGCTTCTCGGCCGGCTCCCCGCGCGAGGGCGACCTCGTCTTCGTCGCCGGCCACCCCGGGATCACCTCGCGCCGGAAGACGGTGGCCCAGCTCGCCTACGAGCGCGATACGGCCCTCCCCGAGTCGCTCCTCCGCCTCGCCTGGCTCCGCGGCCTCCTCACCGAGTACCGGCACCGCGGGCCGGAGCAGGCCCGTCACGCCAGCGCGGAGCTCTTCTCCGTCGAGAACTCGCTGAAGGCGCGCAAGGGCCGGCTCGAGGCGCTCCTCGACCCGGCGTTCTTCGGCGCGAGGGTGGCGGAGGAGAACCGCCTCCGGGCGGACCTCGCCCGGGGGCCGGAAGCGGTCCGGAGCGCGCTGCCGGCCTTCGACGCCATCGCCCGGACCGCGGAGGTGGAGCGGCGGATCCGCGTCCGCCTCGTCGCGCTGGAAGGGGAGGGAGAGATGCTCGACCGCCCCGCCCGGATCCGGCCCGAGGCCTTCGGAGGCCGCCTCTTCCGGATCGCCCGGGTCCTGGCGCGGGGAGCCGAGGAGCGCACCCGGGCCGGCGGCCGGCGGCTGCGCGAGTACCGGGACTCGGCGCTGCCGGCCCTGACGCAATGGCTCTTCTCCCCTGCGCCCGTGCACGGCGAGCTCGAGGTCTTCCACCTCACCCACTCGCTCGAGCGGATGCGGGAGCTGCTGGGCCCGGACGACCCCCTGGTCCGGCGGGTGCTGGGCCGGGAATCGCCGGCCGAGCTGGCGGCCCGCCTGGTCCGCGGCACCCGGCTCTCGGAGGTCGCGGTCCGCAGGGCGCTCTGGGAGGGCGGGCGGGCGGCGGTGGCGGCCGCGGCCCGGGAGGACCCCATGCTGGCGCTGGCCCTGGACGTCGACGGCGACGCCCGCGCCGTCCGCAGGCGGTACGAGGACGAGGTGGAGGCGGTGCGCCGGCAGGCCGAGGAGGCCCTG
>DATBLK010000397.1:0-2431 GCA_036555405.1 Anaeromyxobacteraceae bacterium | reverse complement strand
CCATCATCCGGTACTTGGGCCCCTCCGGGTCCTCGTACTGCCCGCTCCTCGCGGACCACAGGAAGGCGAGCCAGGCGCCGAGGCCCAGCGCCAGCGAGATCAGGATGAGGAGGCCGACGGCCCACACGGGGCGAGGAGTCTAGTCCGCGCCCGCCCCGGCGTCCCCCACCTCCCGGCGCGAGATCCGCCCCTCACCCGCGAGTGAAGCCGGGGCTCGCGGGTCGCCCTCTCCCCCGCTGGGACCGGGGAGAGGGCCGCCGGGCCAGCGACCGGCGGTGAACGCGTGGGCGTGGCTCGCGTTCCCTCTCCCCCGTCCCGGCGGGGGAGAGGGAGGCCCGGGCTCCCCCGTCCTCCCCGGGGGTGAGGGGCGGATGCCGCGTCAGGTCGACGGGGTCCGGAGCCGGAGCGAGTTCCCGACCACGAAGAGCGAGCTCGCCGCCATCGCGGCCGCCGCCACGATGGGGTGGGCCCAGCCCGCCACCGCCGCCGGGATGGCGACCAGGTTGTAGAAGAAGGCCCAGAACACGTTCTGGCGGATGATCCGGTCGGCGCGCCGCGCCAGCCCCACCGCCTCCGCGGCGAGCCGCGGGTCGTCGCGGACCAGGACCGCGTCGGCGCTCTCCAGCGTGACGTCGGCGCCGCGCCCCATGGCGAGCCCCACGTCGGCCTGCGAGAGCAGCGGCGCGTCGTTGACGCCGTCGCCCACCGCCAGCACCCGCCGCCCCTCGGCCTGGAGGGCCGCCGCCAGGTCGCGCTTCTCCCGGGGAGTCGCCTCGGCCACCGCCCGCTCGATCCCGAGGCGCGCCGCCACCGCGCGCGTCACCGCGGGGTGGTCGCCGCTCACGACCGCGATCCCGAGCCCCAGCGCCCGGAGGCTCGCCACCGCCTCCGCGGACTCGGCCCGCACCTCGTCGGCGAGCGCCAGCACCGCGCGCGCCCGGCCCTCGACGCCGAGGAGCACCGCGGTCTCGCCCCGCGCCTCGGCGGCCCGGGCCGCCCCCTCGGCCGGCGACGGGTCCATCCCCAGTGCCGCGAGGTGGGCGCGGTTCCCGAGGGCCACGAGCCGCCCGCCGACCGTCGCCACGACGCCCCGGCCCGGAACCGCCCGGAAGCCCTCCACCTCCGGCTCCGGCCCCTCCGGGAGGGCGCGGGCCGCCTCGGCGACGGCGCGGCCCAGCCCGTGCTCGCTGCGCCGCTCCACCGCGGCCGCCAGCCGGAGCGCCGCGTCGGCCGTCAGGCCGGGGGCGAGGGCCACCACGTCGCGCACGCCGGGCCGGCCTCGCGTCAGGGTCCCGGTCTTGTCGAGCACGGCGTAGCCGACGCGCGCCAGCGCCTCGAGGACGTCGCCGCCCTTCAGCAGGATGCCGCGCGCCGAGGCGCGCCCGGTGGCGACGAGCACCGCCAGCGGCGTGGCCAGGCCCAGCGCGCAGGGACAGGCGATGACCACCACCGCCACGCCCCGCAGCAGCGCCTCGCCGGGGGAGGCGCCGCGCCCCAGCAGCGCCGCCACCGTCGCCCCGGCGAGGAGGAGGACTCCCGGCACGAAGAGGCCGACGGCGCGGTCGGCGACCGCCTGCAGGCGCGGCTTGCGCGCCTGCGCCTCCTCGACGGCCCGGGCGATGCCGGCCAGGACCGTGTCCTTGCCGGTCCGGGCGACCTCGACGACCAGGCTGCCGTGGAGGTTCAGGCTGCCGCCGATGGCGGGCGCGCCCGGCCCCTTCTCGACCGGCTGCGACTCGCCGGTGACCAGCGACTCGTCGACGTCGCCGGCCCCCTCGACCACCGCGCCGTCGGCGGGGAGGCGCTCGCCGGGCGCGACCTCGACGCGGTCGCCGGGCCGCAGCCGCTCCACCGGGACCTTGCGCCGCTCGCCGCCGGGGAGGAGGAGCCGGGCCTGGCGCGGCTGCAGCCGGGCCAGGCGCGCCACCGCCTCCGAGGCCCGGCTCCTGGCGGCGGCCTCGAGGTAGCGGCCCACCAGGACGAGGGTGACGATCATCGCCGCGGTGTCGAAGTACACCTCCCCTCCCCGCGCCATCTGCCAGGCGGAGAGCAGGAGCGCGGCGCCGGAGCCCAGGACCACGAGCGAGTCCATGCCGAGGCGGCCGTGGCGCAGCCCGGCGCGGGCGGCGCGGAGGAAGGGGGCGCCGGCGTAGAGGAAGACCGGCAGCGCGAGCCCGAGCGCGATCCACTCCAGGGCGCGCCGGAGGGCCGGCTCGATGCCCTCCAGGTAGCCGGCGTAGAGGGCCGCCTGGTAGACCATGAGCTGCGAGGAGAGGAAGCCGGCGCTGCCGAGCCGGACGAGGAGGTCCTTCGCCTCCGCCTGCTGCGCCCGCGCCTGCTCGCTCTCGCTCCAGGGCCGCGGCGCGTACCCGATGGACTCGATGCGCCGCAGGACGCCGCCGAGGTCGACGCGCGCCGGGTCGAAGCGGAC
>DATBLK010000355.1:0-9334 GCA_036555405.1 Anaeromyxobacteraceae bacterium | reverse complement strand
TCGACACCTCGGGCTACGTGCCGCGCCTGGTCCGCGCCTCGGCCGAGCTCCTCGCGCCCGCGGTCGAGCGCTACCTCTTCGTCTCCTCGGTCTCGGTGTACGCCGACTCGCGCGAACCGCTCCACGAGGGCTCGCCGCTCGCCGCCGTCGCCGACGAGAAGACCGAGGACGTCCGGGCCCACTACGGCGCCCTCAAGGCGCTGTGCGAGAAGACGGCCGAGGCGGCCCTGCCCGGGAGGACGCTGGCGGTGCGCCCCGGCCTCATCGTCGGCCCGGGCGACCCCACCGATCGCTTCACCTACTGGCCGGTGCGGCTCGACCGCGGCGGCGAGGTGCTCGCCCCCGGCGACGGCCAGGACCCGGTGCAGGTCGTCGACGTCCGCGACCTCGCCGCCTGGATGGTACGCGCCGCCGAGGAGCGCCTCGCCGGCACCTTCAACGCCACCGGGCCGGCGTCGACCCTGACGATGGCCGCGATGCTCGACGCCTGCCGGCCGCAGGGAAGCGCCGCCCGGCTCGTCTGGGCGGACGCCGCCTTCCTCGGTGCGCACGAGGTCTCGGCCTGGCGCGACATGCCGGCCTGGATCCCCCGCTCCAGCGAGGAGGCGGGAATGGCGCGGACCTCCTCGGCGAGGGCCATCGCCAGGGGCCTCGCCTTCCGGCCCGTCGCCGGGACCGCCCGCGACACGCTCGCGTGGTGGAAGGCGCTCCCGGCGGAGCGGCGGGCGAAGCCGCGGGCCGGGATCTCGCCGGAGCGGGAAGCGGCGCTGCTGGCGGAGTGGAAGGCGCGGAAGGGGTAGCCGCTCCGCCTACGGGGGCCCGGCGCCTTCAGGTCGGGAGCTAGAGGGCCGCCTCGCCGCGCTCCCCGGTGCGCACCCGCACCACCTCCTCGATCCCGACGACGAAGATCTTCCCGTCGCCGATCTTCCCGCTCCGGGCCGTCCGCTCGATGGCCTCGACGACCCGGGCGACCAGCGGGTCCGGGATCGCGACCTCGATCTTCACCTTGGGGACGAAGTCCACGACGTACTCGGCGCCGCGGTAGAGCTCGGTGTGCCCCTTCTGCCGCCCGAAGCCCTTCACGTCGATGACCGTGAGGCCCGCGACGCCGAGATCGGTGAGCGCCTGCTTCACCTCGTCCAGCTTGAACGGCTTGATGACGGCTTCGACCTTCTTCACGGTTCACCTCGCGTCGCGGCGTGGGGACGACGCCGGCCCGCCGCTGCAACCGGCGCGCCGGCGGCAGGCCGGGCGCATCCTCACGACCTGGCGGGACCGGCGGCGGCGCGGCGCCCGCGGCGCGAGCAGGCGCGGCCCGGTTGCCGGGCAGTCGGGGTCGCTGCGCCGGATCCGCGCGGCGGCGGCCTCGTTCGCGCGCAGCGAGCGTCCCTTCCCGCGCCGGACGGTCCCGGCGCGAGCCCTGGTTCCGCGGGCGTGGCCGAGGCGGCCGCCCGGCACGCCGGCTGCATCGGCGGCTCGCGGATCCCCACCCCCACGGGAGAACCATGGCCGACCCGACGATCGCAGAGCTGGCGAAGAACCTGGGCGACACGCAGACCGCGCTGAACATCGTCTGGACGATGGTCGCGGGCTTCCTGGTCATGTTCATGCAGGCGGGGTTCGCCCTCGTCGAGACCGGGCTCACGCGCGCCAAGAACGCCGCGCACACGATGGCGATGAACTTCCTCGTCTACGCCATCGGCATCATCGGCTTCTACCTCGTCGGCTTCGGCCTGCAGATGGGCGGCGTCGGCGGGGTCTTCGGCGGCGACCCCATCCTCTCGAAGGAGTTCACGGTCACGCTCTTCGGCAAGTCCTTCGGCCTCTTCGGCACGACCGGCTTCGGGCTCCATCCGCTCTCGCTCTACACCGCGGGCGTGGCCACGACCTTCCTCTTCCAGATGGTCTTCATGGACACGGCCTGCACCATCCCAACGGGCGCCGCCGCCGAGCGGTGGAGGTTCACGTCGTTCGTGATCTTCAGCTTCGTCGTCTCCGCCGTCATCTACCCCATCTACGCGAACTGGGTCTGGGGCGGCGGCTGGCTCTCGCAGCTCGGCGCCAACTTCGGCCTGGGCCACGGCCACGTGGACTTCGCCGGCAGCTCGGTGGTCCACATGACCGGGGGGGTCATGGCCCTGGTCCTCGCCAGGATGATCGGCCCCCGCACCGGCAAGTACTCGCCCGACGGGCGCATCAACCCCATCGCCCCCCACAGCATCCCCCAGGTGATGCTCGGCACCTTCATCCTCGCCTTCGGCTGGTTCGGCTTCAACGCCGGCTCGACGCTCTCCGGGATGGACACGCGCCTGGCGGTGGTGGCCACCAACACCATGCTGGCCGGCGCCACCGGCGCCTTCGGGGCCTTCCTGTACGTGAAGGCGAGGTTCGGCAAGCCCGACCCCTCGTGGCTCGCGAACGGGATGCTCGCCGGCCTGGTCGCCATCACCGCGCCCTGCGCCTTCGTCTCGGCCTGGGCGGCCGCCCTCATCGGCCTCGTCGCCGGCGTGCTCGTCGTCCTGGCCGCGCTCTTCATCGACACCCGGTTGAAGATCGACGACCCGGTGGGCGCCGCTGCGGTCCACGGCGTGAACGGGGCCTGGGGCATCCTGGCGGTCGGGCTCTTCTCCAACGGCGTCTACGGCCAGGGGCTGAACGGCGTGGCCCACGGCGTCACCGGCCTCTTCTACGGCGACGCCGGCCAGCTCGCGGCCTCGGCCGTCGGCATCCTCGCCAACCTGGCCTGGGTGGCGCCGGTGGCGGCGCTCGCCTTCTGGGTCATCGGGAAGGTCGCCGGGAACCGGGTCTCCGTCGAGGACGAGATCGCCGGGCTCGACGTCCCCGAGATGGGCGTCCCTGGCTACTCGTCCGACCCGGGGCCCATCCCCGGCGTGCCGCGTGCGGATCCCGCCCCCGCCGCGCTCCCCGTCGGCAAGCCGGTGCCCTCCTTCTGACCGGGCGGCCTCGCCGATCGCCGCGCGGCTCACCCTCTCCCCGGTCCCGGCCGGGGAGAGGGTGGCTCGCCAGCCATGCCTTCACTCGTGGGTGAGGGGCGCGTTCCGTTCCGCGTCACAGCAGCTTCAGCAGCTCGGCCTTCGTCGCCTCGCGGGTGGCGCCGTCGGGCGCGGCCTGGATGGCGCGCTCCAGCGAGCCCGCCGCCTTGTTGCGGAATCCCTTCTCGAGATACAGGGACGCCAGCGCCCGCAGGGCCGGGAACAGGTTGGGCCGCAGGTCCACCGCCCGCTCGAGGGCGGTCATGGCGCGGAAGGCGTCGCCGCGAGCGCGCAGCGCCCGCCCGAGCTGGAAGTGGGCCTCGGCCGAGAATGGGTCCGCCTTCAGCGCCTCGTCCAGGGCCGCGGCGGCCTCGGCGGGCTTCTCGGCAGCCAGGAGCTCCCTGCCGCGGGCGATGAACGGCGCCGCCAGCGCCGCCTGGCGGGCGTCGTCGCGCGTGGCGGTGGCCTCGAGCACCACCTCGACGCGCCGGACGAGGTCGTCGATGCGGAAGGGCTTCTCGAGGTAGTCCTCCGCCCCGTAGCTGTCCCGCGCGTCCTGGGCGAAGCGCCAGCCGCGGTAGACCGCGGTCATGATGATGATGGGGACGGAGCGGGTGCGCGGGTCGGAGCGGAGCTGCCGGGCGACGTCGAAGCCGTGCACCTTGGGGAGCATGGCGTCGAGGAGCAGGAGGTCGGGGGGGCTGCCCCGCACCTTGTCGAGCGCCTCGGCGCCGTCGGCGGCGCCGTCGACCACGTACCCCTTGCCCTGCAGGGCGCGCTGCGCCAGCAGGCGGATGGCGGGCTCGTCGTCCACCACCAGGATCCGGGGCGGGCCGGGCTCGACCTGCACGCTGTGCACGACCTCGCCCTCCGCGGCCTGCACGATCTCGATCTCGGGGAGGTCGGCGAAGGGCTCGTCGCCCCCGGGGATGGGCGGCCCGCCGTCCGGGGACCCGGGCATGATGGGCTCGAAGCCGGCCAGGCCCGGCCCGGCGCGCGCGCCGCGCCAGAGCCCCTCGTTCCGCTCCCGCGCGTCGTAGGCCCCGGCGATGGCCGCCTGCAGCGCCGAGAGCACCGCCACGTACACCGAGACCTCCCGTCCGGTGACGAAGCGGAGCTCGGTGAGGGCCTGTTCGGCGCGCTGCACCGAGTCCACCGCCAGGTGGATGCGGTCGCCCTCGCCCGAGAGCGGGAGCACGAGGTCCGCCTCGGCCACCGCCCGCGGGACGAGCTCCAGGATCGCGAGGTCGATGGCGCTGCGAGACAGGTCGACGCCCGGCATGCCCAGGCGCGCGGCCAGCGCGGCGACGAGGTCCCCTTCGTCACAGGCGCCGGCGTCGAGGAGGCGGCTGCAGAGGCGGCTCCCCTCCCCCCGCGCCGCCTCCTCCACCTCGGCGCGCGACACCACGCCCCGCCGCACCAGGAGCTCGCCGATGGGAAGGTTCTGGGCCATCCCGCCTCCGCGGCGCGCCGGCTCCGCCGGTCTCGCGCCCCGGGGCACTGTACCGGCCCCATCTGCTGTGCGTCAAAACCCCGTCAGCCGACGGTCTCGGCGTAGGTCATCACCAGGTACATCACCGCCTCGCCCTCGCCGGCGTTCCGGTAGACGTGCGGGGAATCGGCCTCGAAGACGATGGCGTCGCCGGGGCGCAGGAGCTCGCGCCCGCCCTCGACCTCGAGCTCCACCGCGCCGCTCGCCACCACGAAGTTCTCCATCGTCCCCGGAGGGTGGGCGTCGGCGCGCTCCTCGGCGCGGTGCGCCAGCCGCAGCTCGTAGAACTCGACCCGCCGCGGCTCGTCGAAGGGGAAGAGGGCCCGGGAGCGGAAGCGCCCGTCGTGGCTGGAGAGCACCTTGGCCTGCTCGGCGCGCAGCACCGCCACGCCGCCGGCCTGCCGGCTGCCGATGAGCGCGGAGAAGGGCACGCCCAGGGCCGTGGAGATCTTCCAGAGCACGTTGATGGTGGGGGCGCTCTGGCCGAGCTCGACCTGCCCCAGCATGGCGCGCGACACGCCGGAGATGCGCGAGAGCCTCTCCAGCGACAGGCCGCGCTTCACCCGGAGTCGCCGGAGGTTCGCGCCCACCACGGGCGCGAGGTCGCTCGCCGGCGCCGGCGCCGTCTCCTGCGCCGGCGCCGGGGCCCGGGCCGCCCGACCGCGTTTCGCCCTCGGCATGACCGGACGTTTATCTGTTGCGGCGGCGGGGCTGTCAACGGATCAGCGGTCGAGGCGGAGGCGGTCGGGCAGCTCGTTGCCGTCGGCCGCGGCGCCCCGCGGGAAGTGCTCGGCGAGACCGGCGCCGACCAGGGCGATGGCGTCGCAGAAGCCGCTCGCGGGGTCGCCGCGCCGCATCCCGGCGACGAGCCGGTCGACCGCGGCCCTCCAGGCGGCGTCGCCGATCTTCCCGTGGATGCCGTGGTCGCCGAGAACCACGGCGCGGCGCTCCCGCAGCGAGGCGAAGACCAGGACGCCGGTGCCCCGCTCGGTGCGGTGGAGCCCGTGCTCCTGGAAGGCGCGCACCGCGCGGTCGCGCACCGCGCCGTCGACCCCCGCCCGCCCGGTGAGCAGCCGCTCGACGGGAGCGAGGAGCGCCGCCAGCCCGGCGGCGAGGCCGCCCGCGACTTGAAGAAGCGCCAGCTCGGCGGGCGACAGCGGGAGGTCGAGGAGCAGCGCCGCGGCGGTCGCCGCCAGCGCGCCGAGGAGGGCGCCGCGGACCCGCGCCTCGCCGTAGCCCGCCGAGCGCGCCACCGCCACCGGGACGACCTCGCCGTGGCTCCTCGCCTCGGCCTCGCGCACCGACGCCTCGATGCGGCGCTGCGCCTCCTCTCCGAAGATCTCGACCACGGTTCCTCCTACCAGCTCCCCGAGGCGCCGCCCCCGCCGGACGAGCCGCCGCCCCCGCCCCAGCCGCCCCCGCCGCCGCCCCAGCCGCCCCCGCCGCCGCCGCTCCAGCCGCCGCCCAGGCCCCCGCCCCAGGGACCGCCCCAGAAGCCCCCCCACCGGCGGCGGCGCAGCCCGAAGCCCGCGCCGATGCGGAGCACGACCGCCAGGGCGACGAGCGCCAGCACGCCGAGCGCGATGAACCCGGCCTCGGGCGCGGGCCGCGCCGCCCGGCGGGCCTGGATCCCCTCCGGGAGCGCGCCCAGCGCCGCCAGGATCTGGACCCCCGCCTCGCGGAGGCCGGCGCCGGGGCGCCCCTCGCGAAAGGCGGGGGCGACGACGTTGCGGATGATGCGGCCGGCCTGGGCGTCGGTGAGCGCCCCCTCGGCGCCGTAGCCGGTCTCGATGCGGACGCGCCGGTCGTCGCGGGCCACGACCACCAGCACGGCGCGGTCGCGGCCGCGCTCCCCGAGCTTCCAGGCCTCGAAGGCGCGCGCGGCCAGGTCCTCGATGGCGTCGCCCTCGAGCGAGCGGACGAGGAGGTACTGGAGCTGGACCCGCCGATCGGCCGGCAGCTCCCAGGCGGCGCGGCACAGCCCTTCCAGGGCGCGCCGGTCCCCGGCGCCGAGGAGCCCGGCCTCGTCCACCACCGGTCCGGTGAGCGCCGGGACGGTGCGCGCCGCGGCGGGGAGCGCCGCGGCCAGGATCAGCGCGGCGGCCACCCCCCTCGCCCCGGCCCTTGCCCCCGCTCCGCGGGGGAGAGCGGAATCGATTCCGCCGAGCACGAAGCGCCTGCCGCCTAGAACTTCACCTTGGGGGGCTGCTCGGCGGCGGGAGCGGTGGCCTGGAACTGGGCGCGCGGCTGCTTGTGGTACAGCATCGAGTTCGTCCAGCTCGTCGGCGGCACGGTGACGAGGTCGTTGAAGCGGCGCACCTCCTCGACGTAGCGCCGCCGCGCCACCGCGATGCGGTTCTCGGTGCCCTCGAGCTGGACCTGGAGGTCGCGGAAGGACTCGTTGGCCTTGAGCTGCGGGTAGCTCTCGGCCACGGCCAGCAGGCGGCCCAGCGCGCTCTGCAGGGCGCCCTGGGCCTGCTCGAAGCGGCGCAGGTTCTCGGGCGTCAGCTCGTCGGCCTTGAGCGTCACCTGCGTCGCCCGGGCGCGCGCGGCCACCACGGCCTCGAGCGTCTGTCTCTCGTGGGCCGCGGCCCCCTTCACGGTCTCGACCAGGTTCGGCACGAGGTCGGCGCGGCGCTGGTACTGGTTCTGGACCTCGGCCCACGCCGCGGCGACGGCGTTGTCGGCCTGGGGAATCGACTGGAAGCCGCAGCCGGCGGTGAGCGCGGCGGCGGCGAGTGCGGCGGCGATGGGCGAGCGCATCCCCGCAAGCTAACGCAGCCCGCGGGCGTGTAAAGTGGCATACGCTTGCCGCCCCCCCCCGGATGGAACGCCTACTACCGCGTGGTGGCCCGCATCCCGCGCGGCCGGGTCGCAACCTACGGCGAGGTCGCGGCGCTCGCCGGCAAGCCGGGAGCCGGCCGGCACGTCGGGTTCGCGCTGGCGGCGCTCCGCGGCGCGGCCCACCGGCTGCCCTGGCAGCGGGTGCTAGGCAAGCGGCCCGGCGGCTGGGCCGGGATCTCGCTCCTCGACCCGATGGGCGCGGCGGTCCAGCGCCACCTGCTGGAGCGCGAGGGCGTGGCCTTCGACGCGCGCGGGCGCGTCTCCCTGGAGCGCTTCGCCTGGCGGCCGCGCCGCCGGCGCGCGCCATCGAGGAATTCCCCTCTCCCCCGGCGGGGGCAGGTGGAGAGGGCTTCGCCCTCTCCACCGGGAGGGCGGGGGGCGGGGGCGGCTAGCCCACCGGCACCGGGCCGGCGCCCCAGATCTCCTCGGCGTACTGCCGGATCGTCCGGTCGGAGCTGAACTTCCCCGTCCGGGCGACGTTGAGGATCGCCATCCTGGTCCAGCGCTCGACGTCGAGCCAGGCGTGCGAGACGCGCTCCTGGCAGTCGAGGTAGGCGCGGAAGTCGGCGAGCACGAGCCAGGTGTCGCCGCCGGGGAGCAGCGAGTCGATGACCGGCTGGAAGACGCGCGGCTCGCGCGGGGAGAAGCGGCCCGAGCCGATGGCGTTCAGCACCGCCTGGAGCTCCGGGTCCTTCTTGAAGACCTCCCACGGGTCGTAGCCCCTCGCCCGGAGCTCCTTCACCTGCTCGACCGTGAGCCCGAAGAGGAAGAAGTTCTCGTCTCCCACCTCCTCGCGGATCTCCACGTTGGCGCCGTCGAGCGTGCCGATGGTGAGCGCGCCGTTCATGGCGAACTTCATGTTGCCGGTTCCGGAGGCCTCCTTGCCGGCGGTGGAGATCTGCTCCGAGAGGTCGGCGGCCGGGAAGATGCGCTCCGCCAGGCTCACCCGGTAGTTCCGCAGGAACGCGACCTTGAGCCGGCCGCGGACGTCGGGGTCGCCGTTCACGACCTCGGCCACGGCGTTCACGAGCTTCACGTGGAGCTTCGCCATCGCGTAGCCCGGCGCGGCCTTGCCCCCGAAGATGACGGTGCGCGGCACCGGGGCGTAGCTGCGGTCGGCCTTCATCCGGAGGTAGAGGGCGACCACGTGCAGCACCGCCAGGAGCTGGCGCTTGTACTCGTGGATGCGCTTCACCTGGACGTCGAACATCGAGTCCGGGTCGACCTCGACCTCGTTCTCAGCGGCGATGATGGCCGCGAGCCGCTCCTTGTTGGCCCGCTTCACGGCCCGGAACTGGCGGCGGAAGGCCTCGTCCTCGGCGAGGGGCTCGAGGCGCCGGAGCTCGTCGATGTTGGTCTCCCATCCGGGTCCCAGACACTCGGTGATGACGCGCGCCAGCTCCGGGTTCGCCTGCAGGAGCCAGCGGCGCGGGGTGACGCCGTTCGTCTTGTTGTTGAGCTTGTCCGGCCAGACGCGGTGGAAGTCGCGGAAGAGCTCGGCCTTGAGGAGCTCGGTGTGCAGCGCCGCCACCCCGTTCACGCTGTGCGAGCCGACGACGGCCAGGTTCGCCATCCGGACCTGGCGGACCGGTCCCTCCTCGATGAGCGACATCCGCGCCAGCGCCTGGGCGTCGACGCCGGGCCGGTCCCGCACCTCCTCGAGGAAGCGGCGGTTCACCTCGTAGATGATCTCGAGGTGGCGCGGCAGCACCCTTCCGAAGAGCTCGACCGGCCAGCGCTCGAGCGCCTCGGGGAGGAGGGTGTGGTTCGTGTAGCCGAAGGTCGCCCGGCAGGTCTCCCAGGCCCGATCCCAGGGCAGGTCGTGGAGGTCGACGAGGACGCGCATGAGCTCGGCCACGGCGATCGCCGGGTGGGTGTCGTTGAGCTGGATGGCGACCTTGTCGGGGAAGGCCTCGAAGCTGCGGTGGCCGAGGAGGTAGCGGCGGACGATGTCCTTGATCGAGCAGGCCACGAAGAAATACTGCTGCTTGAGACGAAGCTCCTT
>DATBLK010000299.1:0-7619 GCA_036555405.1 Anaeromyxobacteraceae bacterium | reverse complement strand
GAGGCGGCGCTCGCCCGCCTCGACGACCGCAGGCGCGCGCTCGTCGAGGAGCGCAGGGCGGTCGGGCGCCTGGCGCGCCTGCTCGGCGCCCTGGTCCCGCTGCGAGCCGCGCCCTCGGACGTCCCCGGCGGGCGGGTCTTCGCCCTGGCGCTGCGCCGCGACCGCGCGGAGGCGCTCGAGGTGCTGGAGCGCGAGGTGGACCGGATCACCGACGGCCTCTACGCCATCGCCGCGCGCGACGTGGACCGCCACGAGATGGCGGTGCTGGTCACCGTGCCCCCGGTGTGCGGCGCGGCGGTGGCCGGGCTCCTCTTCGAGCAGGGCGTGGAGGAGGTCCGCCTCCCCGACCGCTACGCCGGCGAGGGGCTCGGCCGCGCTCCCCTGGCGCTGCTGGCGCGGGACGCCGAGATCCCGGGCGAGATCGAGCGGCTCGACCGCGAGCAGGCGGCCGAGGCGGCGCGCTGGCGGCCGGCGCTGGTGGCCGCCCGGCGGGAGGCGCGGAACCGCCTGGCGCGGGTCACCGCGCTCGGGTCGGCCGGGATGACGGGCCACGCCTTCCTGGTGACCGGATGGGCCCCGCGGCGCGCGGTGGCGCAGCTCGGAAACGCGGCCCGCGCGACCTTCGGCGGGCGCGTCGACGTGTCGGCGAGCGAGGTCGCGCCCGGGGAAGAGGACGAGGTGCCGGTGGTCCTCGACAACCCGCCGGCGCTGCGCCCCTTCGAGCTCCTCCTGACGCTGGTCCCGCTCCCGCGCTACGGCTCGGTGGACCCCACGCCCTGGCTGGCGGTCTTCTTTCCCCTGCTCTTCGGGATGGCGCTCGGCGACGTGGCCTTCGGCGCGCTGGGCCTCGCCGCCGCCGGCCTGGCGGTGCTGCGCCGCTGGGGCGGCGACCCGGGACGCAAGGTGGCGGTGGTGGTCGCCGCCTGCAGCGCCAGCGCCCTGGTCTTCGGCGTGCTCTTCGGCGAGGCGCTGGGGAGCCTGGGGCGGCACCTGGGCATGCGCCCCCTGCTCTTCGACCGCGGCCGGGCGGTGCTGCCCTTCCTGGGCCTGACCCTGGCCGTCGGCGTGGTCCACGTCGGCGTGGGGCTCGCCCTCGGGGTGCGGGACGCCGCCCGGGCCGGGGAGTGGCGCCACGGCGTGGACCGCGCCGCGCGGCTGGGTGCGCTGGCCGCGGGTGCGGCGCTGGCCCTGCGCGCGCTCGGCGTCCTCCCGCCCGGGGCCGGGCCCTGGGCGGCGGGCCTGCTCCTGCTCTGCTTCGCCGCCGGGCTGGCCGCCCGCGGCCCCATGGCGGCGCTGGAGTGGGTCCTGGGCGTGGGGAACGTCCTCTCCTACGCCCGCCTCATGGCCCTGGGCCTGGCCTCGACGCTGCTCTGCGACGTCGCCAACGACCTCGCCGAGACGGTGCGGCCGGCGGCGGCCGGGATCGCGCTGGCCGCCTTCCTCCACGCCATGAACTTCACCCTGTGCGCGCTCTCGCCGGCGGTGGCGGCGCTGCGGCTCCAGTACGTGGAGTTCTTCGACAAGTTCTACCGGGAGGGCGGCGCGCCCTTCCGGCCGCTGGCGCTTTCCACGAAGTGAGCGAAGGAGGAGAGAACCCAATGGACAGGTTCCTGGTCGTCCTCGCCGCCGCCGCGGCCATCGCCGTCCCGGCGCTGGCCACCGCCTGGGTGCAGTCCCGGATCGGGCCGGCCGGCGCCGGGGCCCTGGCGGAGAAGCCGGAGCTCCGCGGGGCCGTCATCGTCATGCTCGCCATCCCCGAGACCCTGGTGATCCTGGGCTTCGTCGTGGCGGTCCTGATCCTCACCGGCCGGGGGTAGGTCGTGGGCTACGCGGATCTCCTGCGCGGCCTGGAGGAGGAGGCTGCGCGCCAGGCGGCCGCGCTCCGCGCCGAGGCGGCGCGAGAGTCGGAGCGGCTCGTCGCCGAGGCGCGCGCCGAGGCCGGGCGCCTCCGGGGCGAGGCGCTGGCCCGCGCCCGCGAGCGCTGGGAGGCCGCGGCGCAGCGGAGGCGCGCCGACGCCGGCCGCGACCGCGACCGGTCGTTCCTCGAGGCGGCGCGCCAGCTGCTCGAGGAGGCCCGGGCGGAGGCGCTGCGCCTCCTGGAGCCGCGGAGGCCGGACCTGCTTCCCCGGCTCCTCGCCGAGGCCGTCCCCGCGGCCGACCCGGGCCACGAGATCGAGGTGGTCGTCGATCCCGGCCAGCAGGACGGCACCTGGGCCTGGCTGGTGCAGGAGCGCCCCGGCCTGCCGGTCGCGGTGCGGGCGGCGGCCGCGGCCCGCGGCGGGGTGGAGGTGCGGTGGGGCGGCGTGGTCCTCGACGACACCCTCCCGGCGCGCCTCGACAAGGCCTGGCCCGACGTCGAGGGCCGGGCGGCGGCCCTGCTCCTCGAGGGGACGGCGGCCGGGGGGGGCGATGCGCGACTGTGACTTCGCCAACGCCCGCATCGGAGCCCGCCGCGCTCGCCTGCGCGGAGAGCAGGGGCTGCGGGAGCTGGTCGCCTCCCCGGATCTGGAGACGCGCCTCGACCTCGTCCTCGCCGGCGGCGCGCGGCGGGGCCGCATCCTCCTCGAGCGCGGGCCCGGGCGGCTCCGGGCCGTGGAGCTGCTGCTCGCCGACGAGGTGCGGACCGAGTCGGCGCGCATCGACGCCGACCTGGGCCCGCGGGCGCGGCGGCTCCTTCGCGCCCTGCTGCTGCTCGACGACGCCGACTCGCTGAAGGTGGTGCTGCGCGCGATCCTGCGCGGCGAGCCCGCCGAGCGGGCGGCGGCGCGGGCCGCGCCCACGCCCGCCCTCCCGTTCCCGGTGCTCCGGGACCTGGCGGCCGCCCCCACCCCGGCCGCGGCGGCGGAGGCGCTGGCGCGGCTCGGCCACCCCCTCGCGGCCGCGCTGCGCGACGCCCTGCCGGCCCTCCGGGAGGCTCCGCCCCTGCTGCGGCTCGAGACGGCGCTCGACGCCGGGGCGTTCCGCGCCGCCGAGGCGGCGGCGCGCGGCATCGGCGCCGGCCCGCCGCTCGTCCGCCGCCAGATCGCCATCCGGGCCGACCACCTGAACGTCGCCACCCTGCTGGCGCTGGGCGAGGGAGCGCGGGCCGAGGGGCTCTTCCTTCCCGGCGGGCGGATGGACGAGGCGCGCTTCCTGGCCTTCGCCGCCGATGGGCCGGAGGAGCGGCGCGAGGGGCTCGCCGCCTTCCTGGGCCCGGTCCGCGGGAAGCAGCGGGCGCTGCCCGAGGAGCTGGCGGTGCCGGCGCGCGCCGCCCAGCTCCTCGCCCAGTCGCTGGAGCGGGCGCTGCAGCGCGAGGCCCGCCGCGACCCGCTCTCGCTGGCCGTCCCCATCGCCTACCTCGCCGCCCGGCGCGGCGAGGCCCGGCGCGTCCGCGCCCTGCTCCGCTGCGCCGAGTTCGGGCTCCCGGCCGGCGACCAGCTCGACCTCCTGGAGGCGTGAGCGTGGCCGCCACCCCGAGCTCCCTCCTCCTCCACCTCGCCACCCGGCCCGGCGACGCCCTGGGATTCCGCCTCGCCGGCGCGGCCGTCACCGAGGTGCCGCCCGGCGACGAGCGGGCGGCG
Organism: Anaeromyxobacteraceae bacterium; assembly: GCA_036555405.1. Taxonomy (GTDB): domain Bacteria; phylum Myxococcota; class Myxococcia; order Myxococcales; family Anaeromyxobacteraceae; genus DATBLK01. The sequence continues at coordinate 4,059 of DATBLK010000299.1, read as the reverse complement.
CTGGCCCGGCTCCAGGCCGACCCTCGCCTCGGGGTGCTGGCCGTCGAGCGCCGGGTCCTGGACGCGCTGCCCCCGGAGGTCGCCGCGCCGCGGCGCGACGGCCGCCTGCCGGTGCTGATCCCCTTCGACCTCCCGCGCACCTGGGGAGAGGCCGGCGGCGGCCGGGCCTACGTGGCCGCCATCGTCCGGCGCGCGGTCGGCTACCACGTGAAGCTCCCCGAGGAGGGCTCTCCGTGAGCGGGGCGCTCGTCCGCATCGCCGGCCCGGCGGCGGTGGCCCGCGGCCTCGGCGCCGTCGCCCTCCACGAGATCGTCTGGGTGGGGCACGAGCGGCTCATGGGCGAGGTCATCCGCGTCGAGGGGGACCTCGCCACCCTGCAGGTGTACGAGGACACGTCCGGCCTGTCGCTGGGGGAGCCGGCCGAGGCGACCGGCGAGCACCTCTCGGCGGAGCTCGGGCCCGGCCTCCTCGGCGGCGTCTTCGACGGCCTGCAGCGCCCGCTCCACCGGCTCGCGGAGCTGGGCGACCGGATCGGGCGCGGTGCGCGGGTGCCCGCCCTCGAGCGCGGGGTGCTCTGGCGATTCGCGCCCGAGGTGGCGCCCGGAGATGCCCTGGCCTGCGGCCAGCGGATGGGGACGGCCGCCGGCCCCGGCGGGGCCGAGGAGCCGGTGCTGGCGCCGCCCGACGCCGCCGGCCGGGTGGCCTCGGTGGAGCGCGGCGACTTCACCGTCGACGCCCCGGTGGTTCGCCTCGAGGGCGGCCGGGAGCTGTCCCTGGCGCACCGCTGGCCGGTGCGCCGGCCCCGCCCGGTGCGGCGCAGGCTGGCGCCGAGCGTCCCGCTGCTCACCGGACAGCGGGTGCTCGACGTGTTCTACCCGGTGGCGGCCGGCGGCACCGCGATCGTCCCCGGCGGATTCGGCACCGGGAAGACCGTCCTGGAGCAGTCGCTCGCCAAGTTCGCCCGGGCGGACGTCATCGTCTACGTGGGCTGCGGAGAGCGCGGCAACGAGATGGCCGAGGTGCTGGACGAGTTCCCGCGCCTTCCCGACCCGCGCAGCGGCGGCCCGCTCATGGGCCGCACCGTCATGGTGGTGAACACCTCCAACATGCCGGTCGCCGGGCGCGAGGCCTCCATCTACACCGGCGTGACCATCGCGGAGTACTTCCGCGACATGGGGCGGCACGTGGCCCTGATGATCGACTCGACGTCCCGCTGGGCCGAGGCCATGCGGGAGATCTCGGCGCGCCTCGAGGAGATGCCGGGCGAGGAGGGGTATCCCACCTCGCTGGCGACGCGCGTGGCGCAGTTCTACGAGCGGGCGGGCCGCAGCGAGCCGCTCGGCGGGGGGGAGGGCTCGGTCACCATCGTGGGCGCGGTCTCGCCGCCCGGCGGCGACTTCTCCGAGCCGGTGACGCAGGCCTCGCTGCGCGTGGCCAGCGCGCTCTGGGCGCTCTCCCCGGAGCTGGCCCACCGGCGCCACTTTCCCGCCGTGGACTGGGGCCAGAGCTGGTCGCTCGACGCCGGCGTCCTGGCGCCCTGGCTGGAGCGCGAGGCCGGCGAGGGCTGGACGGCCCAGCGCGACGAGGCGATGCGGCTGCTGCAGCGAGAGCGGGAGCTGATGGAGATCGCGCAGCTCGTGGGCCTCGACTCCTTGCAGGACGCGGAGCGGCTGGTCATCGAGTCGGCGAGGCTCCTGCGCGAGGGGTTCCTGCGCCAGAGCGCCTGGCACGAGCAGGACTGCGACTGCCCTCCGGCCAAGGCCCGGGTCATGCTCCGGGCGCTCCTGGAGTTCCACCGGCGCGCCGCCGAGGCGGTGGCGGGGGGCGCGCCCCTCCGCAAGCTCCTCGGCGCCCGGGTGGGCGAGAAGCTGCTCCGGCTCGGCGAGGTGCCGGCCGCCGAGGTCGAGGCCGCAGCCGCGGCGGCGGCCGCCGAGCTGGAGGCGGCCGCGGCGGCGGCCGCCCGGGGGTGAGCCGTGGACCTCCTCACGCGACGCCTGCGCACCGCGACCGGCCTGGCCGGCCCGCTCCTGTTCCTGGCGACTCCCGCCGGGGCCCGGCTCGGAGAGATGGTCCGGATCCGCGACGGCGCCACCGAGCGCCGGGGACAGATCATCGACCTCTCGGAGTCGAGGGCGGTGGTGCAGGTCCTGGAGGACACGCGGGGCCTCGCCCCCCGGCGCAGCGAGGTGACGCTCACCGGGCGCGTCGCCACCCTGGGCGTGGGGCGGGCGCTCCTGGGCCGCAGCTTCGACGGCGCGGGCCGCCCGGTCGACGGCCTGCCGCCGCCGCTCCCCGAGGCGGTCCTGCCCATCGAGGGCGGGGCCCTGAACGCCGTCCGGCGCGAGAAGCCCTCCGAGTTCATCGAGACCGGGATCTCGGCCATCGACGGGATGAACACGCTGGTGCGGGGACAGAAGCTGCCCATCTTCTCCTGCGCCGGCCTGCCGGCGGCGCGGCTGGTGGCCCAGATCGTCGTCCAGGCGCGGGTGCGGTCCGGCGAGCCCTTCTGCGTGGTCTTCGCCGCCGTGGGCGCGCCCTTCCGCGACTGCGAGCAGTACCTCGAGGCCTTCTCCGCCGCCGGCACGCTGCCGCGCACGGTGGTCTTCCTGAACCGCGCCGACGACCCTCCCATCGAGCGGCTCCTGGCGCCGCGCTGCGCCCTCACGGCCGCCGAGCACCTCGCCGAGCGCCACGGGCTCCACGTGCTGGTGGTCCTCACCGACATGACCGCCTACTGCGAGGCGCTGCGGGAGGTGGCGATGGCCCGGGAGGAGATCCCGGGCCGGCGGGGCTACCCCGGGGCGATGTACTCCGACCTCGCCAGCATCTTCGAGCGCGCCGGCCGCATCGCCGGCCGCCCCGGCTCGGTGACCCAGCTGCCGGTGCTGACCGCGCCCGACGACGACCTCACCCACCCCATCCCCGACCTCACCGGCTACATCACCGAGGGGCAGATCGTCCTCTCGCGCGACCTCGACCGCAAGGGCGTCTTCCCGCCGGTGGACGTGCTCCCCTCGCTGGCGCGGCTCATGAACCTGGGCATCGGCGAGGGGCGAACCCGCGCCGACCACCGCGGGCTGGCGGACCAGCTCTACGCCTTCTACGCGCGGGGCTGCGACGTCCGGCGGATGGCGGCCATCGTCGGCGAGACGAACCTGGGGGAGGAGGAGCGGCGCTTCCTCCTCTTCGCCGATCGCTTCGAGAAGGAGCTGGTGCACCAGGGGTCCGCCCGGCGCACCATCGAGGAGACGCTCCAGGCCGGCTGGCGGCTCCTCGCCGGATTCGAGGCCGGCGCGCTCACCCGCATCCGGCCCGAGCACGTCGCCGGCTTCCACGCCAGGGGCGGGGCCGCGTGACCGCCGAGCCCACCACCCGGCTGGCGCTGCTGGCGGTCCGCGGCAGGCTGGCGGTGGCCCTCTCCGGGGCGCGGCTGCTGCGCGGCAAGCGCGAGGTCCTGGCGAGCGAGCTCTTCCGGCTCCTCCGGGAGGTGGCCGCCGGGCGGTCCCGGCTCGACGCGGCGCTGCGAGAGGCGGGGCGGGCGCTGGCCCTGGCGCGGGGCCTGGACGGAGAGGAGGCGCTGGAGTCGCTCGCCGCGGCCGGCGCCCGGGACGTGCCGGTGGAGGTGGAGACGCGCAAGGTGTGGGGCCTGCCGGTGCACCGGGTCTCCGGGCCGCGGCTCCGCCGCGAGGCGGCGGCCCGGGGCGCGTCCCCGGCGAGCTGGGGGCTCACCGCCGGCGATGCGGCGCGGCGCCACGAGGAGGCGCTCGAGGTCCTGCTGGCCATCGCCTCCCGGGAGCTCCACATGGAGAGGCTGGGAGAGGAGATCCAGGCCACCACCCGGCGCATCAACGCGCTGGAACAGGTGCTGGCGCCGCGCCTCAGGGCGGAGGCCGAGCGGATCGCCTCGGCCCTGGAGGAGCGGGCCAGGGAAGAGGTGGTTCGGCGAAAGCGGTACCGGGAGGCCAGGGCGCGGAGGAGCTAGGGCCGGGCCTCGCTCAGCGCTTCGGGGCGGGCGGCGCCGCCGGGGCCGCGAGGGCGATGGAGACCACCGGGACGGTC
>DATBLK010000295.1:0-6598 GCA_036555405.1 Anaeromyxobacteraceae bacterium | reverse complement strand
ACGGCCTCGCCTGCCCCACCTGCGGCGCGGTGCTCCGCAGCTACTGGCGCTACGGCGAGCCGGGCGGGCTCGAGGCCCTGGCGCCGCTGGCGCTGGAGCTGGGGCTCGTCGCCGAGGTGGACCTGGACCTCGCCGGCGCCTCCATCGGGCTGCAGATGCTTCCCCCGGAGCGGGAGCGGCTCACCGCCGCCGGCCTGCGCCGCCGCGTCGCCGAGGCGCTGCTCGCGCCCTACCGGATCGGCGCCGGCGCCGCCCAGCTCCGCGTCCTCGCCGGCCGGCGCGAGCTGGGGCCGGGTGACGCCGTGCCCCCCGGCCGGCTGCATCTCGCGCTCGGCGGCCCGCTCTCCGCGGCCGAGGCGCGCGACCTCCTCCGGGCGCGCATCGAGCGCCGCTTCCGCGAGTAGGGCGGGGGCCGGGGCTCGTCCCCCGCCGGGACGTGCCGGAGGCGAGCGACGCTCAGCCCCGCTGCGGCAGCCGCACGACGAAGCGCGTCCCCCCGGCGTCGGATTGCGCCTCCACCGAGCCCCCGTGGGCCCGCACGATCTCCCGGACGATGAACAGGCCCAGCCCCAGGCTCCTCGCCCGGGCGGAGTGCCCGCGGCGGAAGGGCTCGAAGAGGCCGGGGAGGAGGTCGCCCGGGATCTGCGGCCCCTGGTTGACCACCGAGAGGACGAGCCTGTCGGCCTCGCGCCGCGTCTCCACCACCACCGGCGCGCGCGGCGCGCCGTGCTCCAGCGCGTTGGCGATGAGGTTCTGGACCACCTGGGACATCCGGTCGGGGTCGCAGAGCGCCTTCTCGTAGTGGAGCCGGTGCACCAGGGGGTGCTCCGGGTGCGCAGCCTGCGCCTCCTCGACGGCGTAGCGGGCGATCTTGCCGAGGTCGGCCTCGCGCCGGCGCAGCGGGATGCCGCCACCGAGCCGCGCCCGGGTGAAGTCGAGCAGGTCCGCCACCATCCCCTCCATCCGCTTCGCCGCCCCGGCGGCGCGGCGCAGCGGCCGCAGGAGCGCCTCGTCGCCGCCGGCGCGCCGCAGGGCGAGCTGGTTCGAGGCCACGATGGCCGCGAGCGGGGTCCGCAGGTCGTGGCTCACGATGCCGAGGAGCTGCTCTCCGAAGCGCGCCGCGTCCTCCTGGATGCGGGCGCTCCGCTCGGCCAGGCTGCGGGCCTCCTCGCCGTCGCGGAAGAGCCGGACGTTGTCGAGCGCCAGGGCGCAGAGGGAGCCGAGCTCCTGGGCGAAGGCGAGCGCGGCGGCGTCGTAGCGGCGCCCCGAGTCGCCGCAGGCGAGCGTGAGGGCGCCCAGCCGCCGGCCCCGCGCCGCCAGCGGGACGGTGACGAAGGACTCGAGCCCCAGCCGGCGCAGGATCTCGGCGGCGCGGCCCGGCCGCTGGCAGGCGGCGGCCAGCTCGGGCTCGGCGGCCACCGAGTCGACGAGGTCCGTGTCGCCGCTGGCGGCGACGCGCTCCGGGTCGAGGGGCCCCAGCGCCGGAGGCAGCTGGCGGAGCTCGTCGGCGATGGCGGTGCGCTCCGGGTCGCGGTGGCGCAGCGCCGCCCGGGCGAGCGTTCCGTCCTCGCAGAGGAGGTCGACCGCGCACCAGTCGGCCACCTCCGGGACGGCGAGCCGGCCCAGCGCCTCAAGGGTGGCGCCGTAGTCCCCGGGCGAGGCGAAGAGCCTGCCGGCCGCCTGGTGGAGGAACAGGAGCTGGCCCGGCTCGAGCTGCCGGCCGGCGCCGCCCTCCCCGGCCCCTTCTGGGCGTAGCCGCGGGGACCACATGGGCGTGGAGATCTCCCTTGGTGCGCGAGCATACCCTGACGGGGATACGACCGAAAAGGGGACTTCTGGCGCAGGGTCAGTGCCGCGGACGATCGTCCGTGAATCCAGACCATTGCGTCACGAGGTCGCGACCATCCCGACCCGCTCGGTCCCCGCGGGGTGCGGCGCTGTGCCATCATCGCCGCATGTCGCTCGTGGTCGTCGACGTCGAGGCCGACGGTCCCTATCCGCCGCGCTACTCGATGGTCTCCTTCGGAGCGGTGGTCGTGGAGCCGACGCTCTCGCGGACGTTCCGCGGCCGGGTGCGCCCCATCTCGGCCGAGTGGCTCCCCGAGGCGCTGGCGGTGAGCGGGACGCGCCGCGAGGAGCACGAGGGCTACGACGAGCCGGGCGAGGTCATGGGCCTCTTCGCGCGATGGCTCTCCGAGGCCTCGAAGGGCAAGCCGGTCTTCTGCTCGGACAACCTCGCCTTCGACTGGCAGTGGATCAACCACTACTTCCACGCCTTCCTGGGGAAGAACCCGTTCGGCTGGAGCGGGCGCCGCATCGGCGACCTCTACTGCGGGATGGTGAAGGACGGCTACGCGACCTGGAAGCACCTGCGCCGCACGCCGCACGACCACGACCCGGTGAACGACGCCCGCGGCAACGCCGAGGCGCTGCTGGCGATGATCGAGATGGGCCTGAAGCTCCCCGCGCGGTGAGACGAGAGTCCGCCATGCGGGAATCGATTCCCCTCTCCCCCGCTCGGCGGGGGAGAGGGCCAGGGTGAGGGGGAGCCCGTTCCATGGACGCCAGCGAGTTCCGCCGCCTCGGCCACCGGCTCGTCGACCTCGTCGCCGAGTACCGCGAGGGGCTCGAGGAGCGGCCGGTGATGAGCCAGGTCGCGCCCGGCGCGATCCGGGCCCGCTTTCCGGCCGAGCCCCCGCGCCGGGGCGGCGGCGCCGCCGCGGCGCTCGACGGGATCGAGCGCGACCTCATGCCCGGCATCACCCACTGGAACCACCCCTCCTTCTTCGCCTACTTCCCGGCCAACGCCACCTACGCCTCGGTGCTCGGCGACCTCCTCGCCGCCGGCCTCGGCGCCCAGGGGATGAGCTGGCAGACCTCGCCGGCGCTGACCGAGCTCGAGGAGGTGGTGATGGGGTGGCTGCGCCGGATGGTCGGGCTCCCCGAGGGCTTCGCCGGCGTGGTCCAGGACACCGCCTCCACCGCGACGCTCACCGCGCTCCTCTGCGCTCGCGAGCGGTCGAGCGGCTTCGCCCAGGAGCGCGGCGGTCTCCAGGCCCGCGGCGCTCCGCTCCTGGTCTACGCCTCCGACCAGGCCCACAGCTCGGTGGAGAAGGCGGCGCTCCTCGCCGGGTTCGGAAGGGAGCACCTCCGCGTCGTCCCCACCGGCGACGACTGCGCCCTGCGGCTCGACCTCCTCGAGGAGGCGCTGCGCCGCGACCTCGCCGCCGGCGGGCGCCCCTGCGCCCTCGTCGCCACCACCGGCACCACGGCGACGGCGGCCCTCGACCCGGTGGCGGGGATGGCCGACCTCGCCGCGCGCCACGGGACGTGGCTCCACGTCGACGCGGCGATGGCGGGGACGGCGATGGTCCTCCCCGAGTGCCGCTGGATGTGGGCCGGCGTGGAACGCGCCGACTCGGTGGTCTTCAACCCCCACAAGTGGATGGGGATCGGCTTCGACTTCAGCGCCTACCTGGTCCGCGACCCCGAGCACCTCGTCCGCGTCATGGGGATGAACCCCTCGTACCTCCGGACGGAGCAGGACGGCGCCGTCCGGAACCTCCGCGACTGGGGGATCCCGCTGGGGCGGCGCTTCCGGGCGCTCAAGGGCTGGCTCGTGCTCCTCGACGAAGGGGTGGACGGCATCGCGGCCCGGATCCGCCGCGACCTCGAGAACGCGCAGTGGCTGCGGGAGCAGGTCGACGCCGCGCCGGGGTGGGAGCGGCTCGCCCCGGTGCACCTCCAGACCGTCTGCCTGCGCCACCTCCCGCCGGGCGGCGGCGGCGAGCCGCGGATCGCGGCCCACAACCTCGCGCTCGCCGACCGGCTGAACCGCTCGGGCCGCGCCTACCTGACGCCCGCCGTCGTCAAGGGCCGACAGCTCCTGCGCGTCTCGGTGGGCGCGGCTCGCACCGAGCGCCGCCACCTGGAGGCGCTGTGGGGCGGCCTGCAGGAGGTCGCCGCGGCGGTGGATTGACCCACGGCGGCACCCGGTTCCCGTCAGGTGGGGTGCGGAGTCAGCGCTTCGGCCGCGCCAGCTTGCGGCCCGCCGGCAGGGAGGGCTCGGCGGCCGCGCCGTGCCGCACCTTGTACTCCTCCCACAGGTTCAGGACCAGCGAGACGTCGGCGAGCGGCAGGTCGCCCTCGAGGTGCGGGAACTCGCGGACCAGGTCCTCCTGGAAGGCCCGGTAGCGCGCCGGCGTGAAGTAGCGGAGCAGGGTCTCCCGGCCCCGGGCGTCGACGTCGAGGAACTCGAGCCCCATGCCGGTGGGCCACTCGCGCTGGCCGAAGGGGAGCGCGTAGCTCACCCGGGAGCGCACCGCCAGCGGGCCCGTCGGCAGGCCGAGCTCGGCGTAGACCTCGAGCCCCTCCTTCAGGAGGAACGAGGCCTCGGCGAAGACGCCGCCCAGCCCGAGGTTGCGGGTGCGGGTGAAGGCCTCGAAGCGCAGCCCCCGCCCGGTCCCGGGGATGAAGAGCCGGCACGGCAAGGCGATGTCGATGCGCTCGTAGCGACGGCTCTCCTCGGCCACGGATCACCCCCGTCTCGGCGTTCCGCGAAGCTAAGCACAGACCGGGCCGCGCGGCCAACGGCGCCGGGACGTTGCGCCCCGGCCCTTCCGATGGAACACTCGCCGCGAGGAGGATCGATGGCCGAGCCGGCGCCGCTCCCCGACTTCCGCGTCCGCTCGCTCGGGCCGGCGCGCATCGCCTCGCCGCTCAGGCTCGGCGAGGCGGAGGGCGTCTTCGCGGCCGATTTCACCCGCGACGAGTCCCGCGTCCTCTACCACGACGACTGGGACAGCCTGCGCGGCGCCGCCGCCGGCCAGGGCGACCCGCCGTCGCTGGAGCTGGCGGGCCCGCGCGAGCGGCTCTACTTCCGGCCCGGCGAGGTCCGGGCGGCGGTGGTCACCGCCGGCGGCCTGTGCCCGGGCATCAACGAGGTGGTGCGCTCGCTGGTCATGACGCTGGAGCACCACTACGGGGTGCGCGACATCCTCGGCATCCGCTACGGGCTCCGCGGCTTCGTCGCCGAGGACACGCCCCCGGTCCGGCTCTCGCACGAGGCGGTGCACGACATCCACCGCATGGGCGGGTCGTTCCTGGGCTCCTCGCGCGGCGCCCCGCCCATGGAGGCCATCCTCCACTTCCTCGACCGGCAGGCCGTGTCCGCGCTCTTCCTCATCGGCGGCGACGGCACGCAGCGCGCGGCGCTCGCCATCTGCCGCGCGCTGGCGGAGACGAAGATGGAGGTGGCGGTGGTCGGGATCCCGAAGACCATCGACAACGACATCCTCTTCGTGGACCAGACCTTCGGCTTCTCCACCGCCGTGGAGCGGGCCCGCACCGCCATCGACTCGGCCCACGCCGAGGCCAAGGGGGCCTACAACGGCGTCGGGCTGGTCCGGCTCATGGGCCGCGACTCGGGGTTCATCGCCGCGCAGGCGGCGCTGGCCTCGGGGGAGGCGAACTTCGTCATCGTGCCCGAGGTTCCGTTCGACATGGACGGCCCCGGAGGCTTCCTGGCCCACCTCCACCGCCGCCTCTCGCGGGCGCGGCACGCGCTGGTGGTGGTGGCGGAGGGGGCGGGGCAGCGGTACCTCGAGTCGGAGCGGGACCGGAGGGGCACCGACGCCTCCGGGAACCAGCTCCTCGGCGACATCGGCCGCTTCATGCGCGGCCGCATCGCCGGCTACTTCGCCGACCACAAGATGGAGGCGACGGTCCGCTACATCGACCCGGGCTACACCATCCGCTCGGCGCCCGCCGACGCCTCCGACGCCGTCTACTGCCAGGAGCTGGGCCAGAACGCGGTCCACGCCGCCATCGCCGGCAAGACCGAGATGCTGGTGGGGCGCATCCGGGGCCGGCAAGTGCACGTCCCCATGGCGGCCGTCACCAGCGGCCGCAAGAGGCTCGACCCCGAGCACCCGCTGTGGCGTGCGGTCCTGCAGGCCACGGGGCAGCCGCCGCGGATGACGAACGCCTAGACGGAGTGCGGGGTGAGCACCTGCCGCACGGCGTTCCCGGCGGCGAGCGCCTCGAAGGCCTCGTTGATGCGCTCCAGCGGCAGGGTGGCGCTCTGGAGCCGGTCCACCGGCAGGCGCCCGGCCTTCCACAGGGCGACGTAGCGCGGCACGTCGCGCTGCGGCGCCGCCGAGCCCATGTACGAGCCGACGAGGGTGCGCCCCTCGCCGGCGAAGGCCAGCGCCGGGAGCGACAGGGTCCTCGACGGATGGGGAAGGCCCATGGCCACGGTGGCGCCGCCGCGCCGGGTGGCCCGGAACGCGGCCTCCAGCACCGCGGGGACGCCGGCCGCCTCGAAGGCCACCTCGGCGCCGCCGCCGGTGAGGTCCCTCACCGCCTTCTCGGCCTCCTCCGGGGCGAAGGCGTGGGTGGCGCCGACCTCCAGCGCCAGCTTCCGCTTCGACTCCACCGGGTCCACCGCCGCGATGGGCCAGGCGCCGGCGACCCGGGCCCCCATCACCGCGGCGAGCCCCACCCCGCCCAGGCCGAACACGGCGGCCGACTGGCCCGGGCGGAGGCCGGCGGTGTTGAGCACCGCCCCGACGCCGGTGAGGACGGCGCAGCCGAAGAG